>JBAVKQ010000112.1:0-21153 GCA_049688395.1 Candidatus Nanopelagicales bacterium | reverse complement strand
CCCGCCCGGTCCGGTCGGGCCGAGCTATCTGCCCGGTCCGGCTGGCCCGAGCTGTCCGGCGCGGGTGTGTCGGGGTGTTCGCGCAGGTCCACGGTGTCGGGGCCCGGTGCGGGCCGGGTCGTGAGGTGGTCGTCGGTGGGCACTGCATCCCCCATCTATCGAACTGGTGTTCGAATCGAATCACGTCCAAGCGAGCCGGCACCCACAACACGCGTGTCTGCGGATAGCGGCGCAGCCGGCATCCACGAGGCGCGGGCTGGGCGTGGGCGGCCACCTGAGGTCGTCGTGAGCGCGACGCTCGATCTCGTGAGGGGACCCGCGACCCGCGACTCGCAACCCGCAGCGCGCACAGTTGTCCATCCGCGCTGCGGCATCTGTCCCGCTGACGACATCGAGCGCGTTCGCAATCACGACCGGCAGACAGACTCAGCGCGCCTTGGCGGGCAGCAGGCGACCGTTAGGCGACGGGGCGGCCGATCGACTCGGCCGACGAGTGTCCCCGGTGGCTCATTCAGGTCCAGGAGCCGCTGCAGGCCACGCCATCCACGTCCGCCCGCTCATGCCCCAGTACGGAGGCCCCGCGGGCGGACCGCGCAGCCGGGATCAGGTGATCGACGCGCGGTAGATGCTCTCGATCGACTCGTCGAGCACTGCGTCGAACTCCTCGTCGCTCTGCGCAGCGGACAGGCCCGCCGTCAGCGCCCGGGAGAAGCTGGCCACCACGCCGTGCTGACGGGCCAGGCGCGCGTTGGCCTCGTCGCGCGAGTACCCGCCGGACAGCGCCACCACCCGCAGCACGTTCGGGTGCGCGACCAGCTCGGCGTAGAAGTCGTCCTCCTCCGGTGGTGTCAGCTTGAGCATGATGAACTGCTCGGCGCCGAGCTTCTCGGTCTCAGCCAGCATCGCGGCCTTGAGCAACGCCTCGGCCGAGGCCTTCTCGGGGGAGTGGATGTCGATCTCGGGCTCGATGATCGGCACCAGGCCCGCGTCGATGATCTGCCGACCGACGTCGAACTGCTGAGCGACCACGGCGTTGACCCCCGCCTCGTCGGCCAGCTTGATCACCGAGCGCATCTTGGTGCCGAACACGCCGTGGCCCAGCGCCCGGGCAAGCACCTCGTCCAGACCCGGCATCGGCTTCATGATCTGCGCGCCTTCGGCCTCCTCGGCCAGTCCCTTGTCCACCTTCAGGAAGGGCACGACGTTCTTGTCCTGCCACAGGTACTCGGCTGCGCCCTTGCCCTTGATCTCGCGATCCATGGTCATCTCGAACAGGATCGCGCCCAGGATCCGCTCGCCGGTGAACGCCGGGCTGGTGATGATCCTCGTACGCATCTGGTGGATGAGGTCGAACATCTCGGCCTCGTTGGAGTAGGCGGACTCCTCGACTCCGTAGAGTCCCAGCGCCTTCGGGGTGCTGCCGCCGCTCTGGTCCAGTGCGGCGATGAATCCCTTGCCGCTCTTCATCTTCTGGAACTGCTCGCTGTTCACGACGTCACATCCTCCTGTTGCTGGCCAACCTCCGGGCCCAGCGGCCCGGCGGCGTTGTGCTCTCTCACCTCAGTCCTACGCCGCCCGCACGGCTGCGTCAAGGCGACAGAGTGCGATCCTGCGCCCAATGCCAGGATCGGCCCGCCTCACGCCAGGCGCGCGCTCGACCGGAAGACGTACTCACCCACCTCGACGCCCAGCGCGCTGGCCAGCCGCGGGCACTTCGCCTTGAGCAGGAAGTAGATCCTGCGATCGGCGCCGGACAGTGCCTCGAAGTTGCCCTGGCCCTTGCTGATCACGACATCGGCCGCCTCGAACAGCCTGGTGAACTCGGGGCTGCACTGCGCCAGGATCGCGCCCGGGGCGGCACATCCGGTGGAGACGACTGCCGCGTGCGCAGCGATGCCGATGACATCGGCCTCCCGGGCCGTCACGTCGTTGATGATCGGCTGATCGCGGACCGCGAACACGACCTCGTGCCCAGGAGACAACGCCTCGGCCAGCACCTTGTCGAACACCGCCTCGCCCGCGTTGTCGCCGATGATCAGCACTGTGCGGGCCTGCGCCAGATCCGCCACGAACGGATCCAGGTCGCAGACCGCGAACGGCGCCGCGAGCTCCGCGCTCACGCAGGCCTCGATGTCCAGGTCGGCGAAGATCGCGGAGTCCATCACGTTGCCGGTCGCTGAGACCTTGAGCGCGCTGAGCAGGACGTCGGATCCGTCGGAGACGAACTCCCGGAGCATTGGCTCCAGCCGCAGGGCAGCCGCCACGTCGCGTTCCTTGACCTGCTCGTAGGGGTCGGTCAGGCCGCTGCGCTCCTTGACGATCCCGTGCATGGCGGCGGCCATCGCCGGTGCGCTGCTGTAGCTCCGGTGCTGGGTCAGCACCTGCATCGCATCGTCCATGATGGCCGCTTGGACCGCGTCATCCGGGCTTGCCATCCGGGCCGCCTCGAGGGCCTGGCGCAACATGCAGGGCAGGCAGTCCAGGAACAGTTCCATCGGCGTCGGCCCCTCAGATCGGCAGCACGGGGGCACTGGCCCGGCTGGCTGCGTGCACGGCCGTGAGCATCCCGCGCAGGAAGATCGAGTGCAGCGGGCCGATTGCCCGGTCGGCGGCCGGCGCGCCACTGGTGGCCAGGATCGACAGCGCCCGCGACAGCGCGTGCGGACCGGCACCGTCGAGGGTATCGACCAGCAGCTCCCCGAGCTTGCCCCGCTCGATGGCCATCGTGACCATCCGGTCGAAGGTGTTCTCGGGCGTGAACACCCGGGCCTCGCGCGGCACCATCGAGTGCGCCCCCCAGCGGCACACCTCGTAGCAGACCCCGCACCCCAGGCACTTCTCCGGATCGACGATGGCCCAGTACGGCCGCAGCCCCTGGCCCTCGTTGTCCACGACCGTGATCGCGTCCGCCGGGCAGCGCCGATAGCACTTCTTGCACCCGCGGCACTTGTCCAGGTCGATCTCGGCGACCCAGTTCGAGGACACGATCGCGCCGGTGATCCCGTGCCGGCGGATCGACTGCATCATCCCGCAGCAGCAGCCGCAGCAGTTGCACATGTAACTGATGCCGTGCTTGACGTTGTCCGCGGTCTGGGCCAGCCCGGCGGCCTTGGCCATGGTCAGGATCTCCAGGCCCTCGGCGTTGCTGACCTCCTCGGCGATCCCGGAGCGCACCAGCGCCCGCGCCGCCCCGCCGAAGGTCAGGCAGGTCCGGGTCGGCTTGCCGCACCCCTGCCCGATGAGCGTCGCATGCGTGCGGCACGGGCACTGCGAGACCGCGATGGTGTCGGCCTCGGCCACGATGTGCGTGGCCAGCTCCCAGTCGAGCACCTCCACCTGCGGGTCCTCGGGCAGCGACTCCTCGCGCACCAGCGAGCGACCGATCTGGGTACTGCCGGCGAACACCGCGTGCGCGAACGCCTCGTCGGCGTACATGTACTCGTGGAACAACTCGGCCAGCTGCTCCATCGGGGCGTCCTCGCGCACCCGCATGAACGTGAACTCGAAGAAGCCGATGACCACCGGGGCCAGGGCGACCTGTCGGGCGCCGCCATGCTCGAGGTCGAGCACGAGGCCCTTGCCGGCCATCGAGTCGACGATCGGATCGAGCTCCTCGACCGACCGACCGGTACGCCTGGCCAGCACGGGCAGCGAGCAGATCGTCGGCATCAGCGCGGCGATCTGCGCCTCCTCCTCGGTGAACAGCAGCCGCAGGATGGCCTGGAACACCGCCGAGTCGGGTGCCCCAGTGGGCATCCGATCCAGCCGCTGCTGCAGGCGCTGGTAGGCCAGATCCGGGTTCTCGAGCAGATGTCCCATCGAACGCCTCCTTGGGGCGGGCGGACCTCCATCCAGTCAACTCCCGATGGGATCGGCGGTTCAGGGCCGAAGGTCACCCGGCCCGGTGGCGTCGATCACATGGTGTTCCATCGATCCGGCACTTTCACGGCCCTGATCGATGAAGCAGGTGGTCAGTCATTTCGTTCCGACGCCGCGCGGGTGGAAGGTGGGGGCCGTGAGTGCCCCCGAGAGCATCGGTTCGACCCCCCCACCGGGCCCTCGCACGTCCAGCCCCACGACGGTCGGCTCCGCGTTGGTGCTCGTGTCGATGACCAGCGTGCAGTTGGGGGCGGCCGGCTCGGTGGCCCTGTTCGACGACATCGGCCCGGGCGGCACGGCCTGGCTGCGGCTGACCTGGGCGGGGCTGATCCTGCTTGCGGTCGTGCGCCCGCGGCTACAGGCACTGACCGGGACGCAGTGGCGTGCTGCGCTGCTGCTGGGGGCCGTGTCCGCCGCGCTGACCCTGTCGTTCCTGGCCGCGATCGATCGGCTGCCCCTCGGGACGGCCGTCGCCGTGGAGTTCCTCGGCCCGCTGGGCGTGGCCACCGCTCAGTCCCGCCGACGCAGTGCCCTGATCTGGCCGGTGGTCGCTGCCCTGGGCGTGCTTGCCCTGACCCGGCCGTGGTCCGGGGACCTCGACCTGGTCGGCCTGGGCTATGCCCTGGCCGCGGCGGCCTGCTGGGCGAGCTACATCCTGTTGACCCAGCACGTCGGCGACGCCCTGCCCGGCCTGACCGGGCTGGCGATCTCGCTGCCCGCTGCGGCGCTGGTCGCGACCCCGTGGGGGATCGCGCAGGCAGTGCCGAACCTCACCTGGCTGATCGTCGCCCAGGGCTTGGGGCTGGCCATCCTGCTGCCGCTGGTGCCCTACGTCCTCGAGCTCTCCGCCCTGCGCCGGCTGACGACCAGCGCCTTCGGAGTCCTGATGAGCCTGGAACCGGCGATCGGGACCGTCGTCGGCGCGGTACTGCTGTCCCAGGGGCTGTCGTGGTTGCAGGCGGCCGGCATCGCGCTGGTGGTCACCGCGGGGATGGGCGCCGCCCGGCAGGGAGCCCGGCTCTGACCGGGCCCGGAGGGCCGGGGACCAGGGAGCCGGATGATCCCCCCGTGGTTGCTTGCAGAGTGCTAGCACTCTGCACCACGAAGACGTTCTACCTGAGGAACGTGCCTGACGACGTCATCCGCCGACTCGAGGCACTGGCGGCCCGCGACGGCACCTCGGTGGGTGCGGTTGCGGTCCGGGAGTTGTCCGACGTCTCTCGGCGTGCCGACAACCCGGCGCTGCCGGTGCGCCGCTTCGTCGGGACGCCTCGGAACCGGCGCTTCCGCGCCGCACCCTGTGATTCGAGGCTACCTGCCGAGCAGGTCGGCGAGCTCGGCCCGCAGGGCGCCGACCAGGACCTGGCAATCGCCGAACACCGCGGGATCGGTGATCACCGACAGGGTCAGCGTCCCGGCGTAGCTCAGGACCGCGAACGCGACGCTGACGTTGCCGGCCGTGATCGTGACCGGGACGATCTGGCGGATCGGGACGCCGTCGATCGTGAGCAGTGCCACTGGTCCGGGCAGGTTCGTCAGGAAGGTGTTGACCAACCGCTGCCGTTCGATCATCATCCGGAAGATCCCGAGGCTGGCAAGGAGTCGGAAGGCGGGGCCGACCACGGCCATGGAGGCGCCCCTCGTCCCTGCCCTGTGCGCCCGGGTGTGCGCGCTGACCTGTGCCAGTCGTTCGTGATGCGGTCCCGATGTCGGGACGCGCACAGGCATGACACCCGTCCGGTTGCCCAGGTCGGCCGCGGTGGTGGATGCCCGAGCCGCGACCGGGACCGAAACGACCAGGGCGGGCACCACCTCCCCGCGGCGCGCCAGCAACCCCACGAGAGCCCCTGTGATCGCGACGAGCATCAGGTCGTTGACGGTGGCGCCATGCGCATGGGCGACCGCGCGCACCTGGGCCAGGTCGGCCGCCACGACGTCGACCCGACGCCTCGGGCCGCAGGGCACGTTGAGCGAGCAGCGCGGCGCGAGGGGCTCGCGCGGGCCGCCCAGTTCGGAGCGGGCCGCCCACAGCCGAGCAGTCACCGCCGGGATCCGACGGATCGAGTCGATCCTCCCGGTCAGCGCATCGGTGACCAGTTGGCCGGTCGACGGCCCCGGCCGGGGCACCTGGGGCCCGCTGGGCACCAGGGTGGAGGCCGGGCCGTCGACGAGCCCGGCCAGGACCGCCAGGCCGCCGATGCCGTCGGCCACGACATGGTGGAAGACCAGGACGAGCCCGACGCGGCCTTCGGCCAGGCCCGTGACCACCACCGCCCGCCACAGCGGTCGGCATCGATCCAGGGGCTGCCCCACGACCTGCGCGGCAAGGTCCATCAGCTCCCGCGTCCCGCCCGGCGGTCGGCACTGGGACTGTTCGAGGTGGTTGCCGACGTCGAACCTAGGATCGTCGACCCAGATCGGACGCCCCTGGCCCCAGGGCAGCTCCACCAACTTCTGGCGCAGTCTCGCCATCGCGCACATGCGCGCACCCAACGTCGCCGTCAGCCGCGGGAGGTCGCGTTCGGGGACCGCATCGAGAATCAGCACTGCAGCCACGTTCATGGGAGCTGGGCCGACGTCGGTCGCCAGTTGCGTCAGGTCGTCGGCGCTGATCCGCTCGAAGCACCCGGACCGGGCCATGCACGCCACGATACGCCCGCACCCCGTGCGTCGGCGGTGCCGGAATCGGTGCGGTGTGCGCCTCATCGAGCGGGCAGCAGGTCCCCGATGTCGCGGTTCCAGAGCACGTGCTCGAAGTCCCAGGTGGACCACGGCCCGCCCTGGTCGGGCCAGGTGATCGAGATCCGCGCGGGCACCTTCGCCCCTGTCACCTGCGCCCAGGTCAGGAAGTCGGCCTGCCAGGGGATCGGGCCACTGCCCCGGTCGCGGTGCCGCAGGGCGGTGATCCGCGTGATGAGGTCGCTGCGCGCGTCGAAGTGCACCGTGAGCGCGTCGCGCGCGGCTCCGAACGGGAAGTTCAGTTGCGCCGAGGTGTCGTCGATCGGCTCCCACCGGAGGCGGTCGTCGGTGATCCACAGCGAGGGCATCAGCGGCGCCTCGGCCCACAGGATCAGATTGGCCCCCTGGTCGACGGCCGGCCCGGTGGCCTCCTTGCCCACCGGCCCGGTCATGCCGCGCCCGTCGACGTACCGGTCGCGGGCCCGGAGCACCGTCCGCCCGAACCACGTCACCTCCATGGAACGCTCGAACGCCTGCCCGGGCTGATGCACGAGGCGGAAGCGCAGCGGCATCCAGAGGCCGAACCTGGCCCGAGCGCGCCCGTAGGCTGCCATCGAGGTGACCCGCGGCACCCGGTCGCCGTAGGCCGCCCGGTAGAAGCGCGCCACCGGCGCGGGCACATCGGTGGGCGGGTCCACGAAGCCGAGGGCCGCCGGGGGGCCGGTGGGCACCGGCAGGTTCGCCGGGCGCACCTGGAGCCCCAGCCAGCCGAGGCCGGCCCCCACCGCCAGCCCGCCGACGACAACGCCGGCGGCTCTGTTGGCAGCTGCACGCACCGCGGTCTCCTCTGCGCGTCCTTGTGTCATCGATCCAGCACTCCAACTGCCAGATCGATGACGCAAGGGTCGGGTCGGGTCAACCGTGGACCAGCTCCAGGGGTTCGACCTCGTCGGCAGGGGTGAAATCGAACACCTGGCCCAGGAAGGACAGCTCCGCGTTCAGGGCGGCGATCCGGTTCTCGGCGCGGCGGAAGCCATGGCCCTCGCCGGCGAACGTCACGTAGGCGTGCGGCACCCCGCGGGCGGCCAGCGCGGCGACGATCTGCTCGGACTGCGCTGGCGGCACGACCCGATCGTCGAGTCCCTGCAGCGTGAGCAGCGGCCTGGTGAATCCGTCCAGATGCGACAGCGGCGAGCGCGCCGCGTACACCTCGGCCGCCTCGGGCAGCGGCCCGACCATGCGATCCAGGTAGCGGCTCTCGAACTTGTGGGTGTCGCGGGCCAGGGCAGCCAGGTCCGAGACACCGAAGTAGTTGATCCCCGCGCGGAACGTGTCCCGACGGGCCAGGGTGGCCAGCACTGTGAAGCCGCCCGCACTGCCGCCGCGGATCACCAGCCGTTCGGCGTCGGCCAGGCCCTCGGCGACCAGGTGCTCGGCTGCGGCGCAGGCGTCGGCCACGTCGAGCTCGCCCCAGTTGCCGCGCAGGGAGTCGCGGTAGGCACGCCCGAGACCGGTGCTGCCGGCGTAGTCCACCGAGACCCACGCGAACCCGCGGCTGGTCCAGAACTGGACCTCGGCGTTGAAGGACGGATCGGCCGCGCTGGTCGGGCCCCCGTGCAGCGTGACGATCAGCGGCGGACGCTCGTCGTCGGGTGCGGCCACGTCCGGGTTGGTGGGCGGGTAGTACCAGGCGTACGCGGTGCGATCCCCTGAGCCGAAGGACACACGCCGGGGCCTGCTCACCTGCTCGGGTCGCAGCCCGGGACCGGGTGCCGGGCGCAGGACGTGCAGTTCGGTGGGGTTCGCCGCCTGGATCTCGACCACTTCGGCGGCGCGGTCGGTGTAGGTGGCGATCGCCACGAGCCGATGCCCGTCGGCCACCAGGCAGCGCAGCGACATGCACGCCAGCGCGTGCTCGACGGCCGCGCCCTCCTCGGGGATCTGCACCAGCACCGCGCGGCCCTGATCGGAGGTCGCGGCCCACACGGTGCCCTCGCGCGTGGTGGCGATGCTCTCCTGGCCGAACACCCAGGCAGGTCCGCCGACCTCCCGCTCGATGGGGTACAGGTTGGTCAGATGGTCGCGGCCGTCGACCCGGTGCACGTTCCACCAGCCGGTCCGATCCGAGATCACGTGCAGGGCGCTGCGTCGCCCCCACAGCGGTGCCATCAACGACTCCTGCGGGGCGCCTGCCTCCCGCTGCAGGGCCACGACCGCCAAGCCCCCGTCGGACTCCTCCAGCGTTCCGATCATGAGGTCGGCGTCGTCCCAGGACATGTTCGGGTGGTCCCAGGTGATCCACGCCAGCTGCCGGCCGTCCCGGCTGATCCGCGGGGCGGCGACGAAGTCACGGCCGGAGAACACCACATGCGGGGCCGCGCTGCCATCGGTGGGCAGGGCCACCAACTCGTTGTGCACGTCGGTGGCCGGGTCCGGGCCCTCGTGGCGCTCCCGCACGCACACGATCCATCGACCATCGGGCGTGACCCGGCCGTCGGCGTACCGCCAAGCCCCGGGGGTCGGCGGCTCGGGGGTGATCGGCGTGGGAGCCGAGACGCCGGGATCGATCCGGTACAGCCGCTGGTCGGCGAAGTTCGCGGTGAACACCGTGCCGTCGTGCACCCACCACGCGCCGCCGCCGTACTCGTGGACCCGGGTGCGTGCGTTGAACCCCTCGGGCAGGACGTCCTCGGGCTCGCCGCCGGCGACCCACCGCACGATCTGCTCCCGCCCGCCCTCGGCCGGTCGGGACTCGCTGCACCAGGTGACCCCGTCCTGGGCCCACACCGCGCTCGGGGTGGTGGCCGCGCCGACCACCAGTTCGGGGGTGACTTCAGAGGTCCAGGTTCCGTATCGCGCCATGGCTGCCATACGAGCCGACCATACGGCGCCACTGTGCCGAAAGCCAGACGACGTGCGTCGGCGGCCGGGGCGAGCGGCTCACTCGTTCTCGGTGCGGTAGCCCAGGTTGGGGGCCAGCCACCGCTCCGCCTCGTCGAGGGTCCAGCCCTTGCGGCGCGCGTAGTCCGCGACCTGGTCGCGGCCCACCCGCCCCAGCACGAAGTACTGGGACTGCGGATGGGCCAGGTACAGCCCGCTGACCGAGGCTCCGGGCCACATGGCCATGTGATCGGTGAGTTGGATGCCGGTGGTGGCCTCGACGTCGAGCAGCTCCCAGATCGTCTGCTTCTCGGTGTGCTCGGGACACGCCGGGTACCCGGGCGCCGGTCGGATGCCGAGGTACTTCTCCCTGATGAGCTCCTCGTTGCCGAGCTGCTCGTCGGGTGCGTAGCACCAGAACTCCTTGCGGACCCGCTCGTGCATCCGCTCGGCGAACGCCTCGGCCAGGCGGTCGGCCAAGGATTCGAGAAGGATCGCGCTGTAGTCGTCGAGCTCGGCCTTGAATGCCGTGATCCGCTCGCCCGCCCCGAGTCCGGCGGTCACCGCGAAGGCGCCGACGTAATCGTGCAGGGCGGTGTCCTTCGGAGCCACGAAGTCGGCCAGGGACTTGCGGTGGGTGCCCGCGCGGCCCTCGGTCTGCTGTCGCAGGGTGTGCAGGACCGTGCGCACCTGGGTCCGGGTCTCGTCGGTGTAGACCTCGATGCTGTCGTCGGACAAGGCGTTGGCCGGGAACAGCCCGAACACCCCGTTGGCGCGCAGCCAGCCCTCGGCGACGACCCGGTCGAGCATCGCCTGGGCGTCGTCGTAGAGCTTGCGGGCGGTCTCGCCAGAAGTCGGGGAGTTCAGGAGGTCGGGGTAGCGGCCCTTCATCTCCCAGGCGTTGAAGAACGGCTGCCAGTCGATGTAGCCGCGCAGCTCGTCGAGCGGGTAGTCGGTGAAGGTCCGCACGTACTGCGTCACCTCGCCGGTCCGATGGTCACACGTGGGACCGACGCAGACCGCGCAGTCCTGGGCCAGGAGCATGTGCGGGCGCGGGGGCTGGTAGCTGCCCCAGTCGATCGGGGTCCGCTTGGCCCGGGCCGCGTCGATGCCCAGCAGCGACCGGGTGTCCTGGCGGGCAGCGTGCCGCTCGCGCAGGCGGTCGTACTCGGCGTCGGTCTCGGCCAGCAGCGCGGGTCGCTGCTCGTCGGAGAACAGGGCCGCGACCACCGGCACCGAGCGGGAGGCGTCCTTGACCCAGATGACCGGACCCTGGTAGCGCTCGTCGATCTTGACCGCGGTGTGCGCGCGTGAGGTCGTGGCCCCACCGATGAGCAGGGGGATGGTGAACCCCTGGCGCGCCATCTCGGCGGCGACGTTGGCCATTTCCCCCAGCGAGGGCGTGATCAGCCCGGACAGGCCGATCGCGTCGGCGCCCTCGGCCCGGGCCGCGTCCAGGATCTTCTGGGCCGGGACCATGACGCCCAGGTCGATCACGTCGTAGTTGTTGCACTGCAGCACGACGCCCACGATGTTCTTGCCGATGTCGTGCACGTCGCCCTTGACCGTGGCCATGACGATCTTTCCGTTGCTGCGGGCGACGTCGCCGGGTTGCCTGTCCGCCTCGATGAAGGGGATCAGGTAGGCCACCGCCTTCTTCATGACCCGGGCGGACTTCACGACCTGCGGCAGGAACATCTTGCCCTCGCCGAACAGGTCGCCGACGACGTTCATCCCGGCCATCAGTGGGCCCTCGATGACCTCGATCGGCTGGCCGCCCCGGGCGCTGATCAACGCGCGCAGCTCCTCGGTGTCGGCCTCGGCGAACTCGTCGATCCCCTTGACCAGGGCCTGGGTGATGCGCTCGTCGACGGGCAGGGAGCGCCACTGCTCGTCGACCACCTCGGCGGTGGAGCCGTCGCCGGCGAACGAGGCGGCGACCTCCAGCAGCCGCTCGGTGCTGTCCGGTCGGCGGTTGAGGATGACGTCCTCGATGCGTTCGCACAGGTCCGGGTCGATCTGGTCGTAGACGACCAGGGCCCCGGCGTTGACGATGCCCATCGTCAGGCCGGCCCGGATCGCGTGGTAGAGGAACACCGAGTGGATGGCCTCACGGACCGGGTTGTTGCCCCGGAACGAGAAGGAGACGTTGGAGATCCCCCCGGAGGTCAGCGCCCCGGGCAGGTTCTCGGTGATCCACCGGCACGCCTCGATGAAGTCCAGCCCGTAGTCCTGGTGCTCCTCGATGCCGGTGGCCACCGCGAAGCAGTTGGGGTCGACGATGACGTCCTCGCTCGGGAACCCGACCTCGTCGACGAGGATCCGGTACGCGCGGGCGCTGATCTCCTTGCGGCGTCGGAGGTTGTCGGCCTGGCCGTCCTCGTCGAAGGCCATCACGACCACGGCCGCACCGTACTTGCGGCACAGGCGCGCCTCGCGCACGAACTTCTGCTCGCCCTCCTTCAGGGAGATCGAGTTGACGATCGACTTGCCCTGCACGCACTTGAGCCCGGCCTCGATGACGTCCCAGTCCGAGGAGTCGATCATGATCGGCACCCGGCAGATGTCGGGTTCGGTGGCGATCAGCTTGGTGAAGCGATCCATGGCCGCGACGCCGTCGATCATCCCCTCGTCCATGTTGATGTCGATGACCTGCGCACCGGCCTCGACCTGCTGGCGGGCCACGGACAGTGCCGCGGGGTAGTCACCGGCCTTGATCAGGTTGCGGAACCGGGCCGAGCCGGTGATGTTGGTGCGCTCGCCGACGTTGACGAACAACGACTCCCGGGTGATCGTCAACGGTTCGAGGCCCGACAGCCGGCACGCGGCCTCGACCTGCGGGACGCTGCGCGGTGCGACCCCGTCGACACGCTCGGCGATGGCGTGGATGTGCTCTGGGGTCGTGCCGCAGCAGCCGCCGAGCAGGTTGACCAGGCCGCTGTCGGCGAACTCGCCCACGATGGCTGCGGTCTCGTCGGGGGACTCGTCGTACTCGCCGAACGCGTTGGGCAGCCCGGCATTGGGGTAGCAGGAGACGAAGGTGTCGGCGATCCGCGAGACCTCGGCCAGGTAGGGGCGCATCTCCCGCGCGCCCAACGCGCAGTTCAGGCCGACCAGTAGCGGCTTGGCATGGCGCACCGAGTTCCAGAACGCCTCGGTGACCTGACCGGAGAGGGTGCGCCCCGAGGCGTCGGTGATGGTGCCTGAGATGATGACCGGCCACCGACGGCCGTGCTCCTCGAACAGGGTCTCGACGGCGAAGATCGCCGCCTTGGCGTTGAGGGTGTCGAAGATCGTCTCGATCATCAGCAGGTCCGCGCCGCCGTCGACCAGGCCGCGCGCCTGCTCCAGGTAGGCCGCCGCGAGCTGGTCGAAGCTGACGTTGCGCGTGCCGGGATCGTTGACGTCCGGGGAGATGGAGGCCGTCCGGGTGGTCGGCCCGAGCGCTCCGGCCACGTAGCGGGGCCGGTCGGGGGTCCGGGCGGTCATGGCGTCGCAGGCCGCCCGGGCCAGGCGCGCGGCGGCGACGTTGAGCTCGTAGGCCAGCTCGGCCATGCCGTAGTCGGACAGCGAGATGGCCTGCGCGTTGAACGTGTTGGTCTCGATGATGTCCGCACCCGCGGCCAGGTACTCGTCGTGGATCGCGCTGATGATCTCGGGCTGGGTGACCGAGAGCAGGTCGTTGTTGCCCTGCAGGTCACTGGGCCAGTCGGCGAAGCGCTGCCCGCGGTAACCCGCCTCGTCGGGCCGGTCGCGCTGGATGGCCGTGCCCATGGCGCCGTCGAGGATCAGGATGCGCTCACGAAGGGCAGCACTGAGATCGGCGGTCGCGTCCGGCCGCAGCTGCGGCGGCGGGTTGGGGGTCGACGTGGGTGCAGGAGCAGGGGGCATGGGGTGTCCTAGCCGGATCGACGGGCGAGCCGGACGAGCCCACAGGGGACGCGAGCTCGCCGGTCAGACCGCATAGGATACCTACGGGCCGGGGGGAGTGGTCATCACGGTGAGCTGCACCTCGGCGACCGATCCGGCCACGAGCCCCTCGGCCCGGCGGACAGCCTTCTTCACCGGAAGGACGTAGGTCCTGCGCCTGCCGTCGGGGAACAGTGACGTGCGCCACGTCGTCGACCCGATCGTGACCTCCACACGGATCGAGCCGAAACCGCCGGCGTGGCCGCCATAGCGCTGCTCGATGTCATCGGCGGCCTCCTCGGGGACGCTGAGGAAGTACCACGACGCCGCGGACTCCCACTCCCACAACCCGCTGCAGAACGAGTAGCTGACCGGCACGCTGCCACCCTAGATCGCTGCTCCGTTGTGGACAATGATCGCCATGGTGCAGCATCACCCGGAGGCCAGCCCTGAGCATCCGCATCTGCGCGACTATGGGGACTGGCACGAGGAGTACGGCGATCCGGCGTCGATCCTGTCGGTTCGCCTGCGCCACGTGCAGGCCGCAATCCTCGACTGGCTGGATCGCACCCCCGGTCCCGTGCGCATGCTCAGCTCGTGCGCAGGCCAGGGCCACGACGTCCTGGGAGCCCTCGAGCAGCGCGGTATGGCGGATCGAGCCCGGGTGACCGGTGCCCTCGTGGAGCTCCACCCCACGAACGCCAGCATCGCCAGGCGCCGGATCGCCGAGCTGCGCGTTGCGCTGACTGTCGTGGAGGCCGACGCCGGGAGCACGGACACCTACGTCGGCCTCGTGCCCTGCGATCTGGTCCTGCTCAGCGGCATCATGGGCAACATCTCCACGACCGACATCCAGCGGCTCGTGCGGGTGTCGCGGCAGTTCTGCGCGCCGGACGCCACCGTCATCTGGACCCGTGGCGCCCAGGATCCCGACCTCGGTCCTGACATCCGGCAGTGGTTCCAGGCCGCGGGGTTCGAGGAACTGTCCTGTGCGGAGTGGATCGAGGGCACGGGGATGCGGGTGGGCGTGCACCGCCTCATCGGCGCACCGGAACCACTGCGCCCCGGTGAGCCGATCTTCACCTTCTACCGTTGAGCGTCTCCCAGGCACGCGTCGACTGCTGACGGCCAGCTCAGCGGCCCAACAGCTTCGCCAGACACCCGACATCGCTGAGGTCCATATCCCTGCTGGCGGTGAGCAGCGTGAGGCTGCCCAGCAGGCCAGGCTGCGCAGGTGCTCGATCACCATTTCGACCGCGAGCCTCCCCTGCGACGAGCCGGGTGGTGGCAGGCACCGGTTCACCCGGCGCGGCGGGTCAGTCGCTTCGCTCGCGATCCGCGACGTAGGCCAGAACCGCCGGGTCCGAGGTGCGCAGCCGGCCCATCACCTCATCGGCGGCGCAGGTCAGCAGGTCGATGTCCACGCTGCTCGCCGTTCTCGACGTCACCCGCCAGATCGCCCCGGAGCCCTCCCAGCGGCGCAGGACCTGCAGGAGATCCTCTGGCGGGTGGGCAGCCTCGGCCGGCGTGGTCAGGGCGAGTCCAGCAGCGCTTGTGCCCGGTCCCAGGCGGCGTCGTCCAAGGCGATGGCCGCTGCGGGGAACAGTCCGTTCTCCTCCTTGTTGATGTGCTCGCGAAGCAGGTCGTAGAAGCGCCGCAACGCGTCGAGATCGTCGGTGCCCAGTGCCGCCAGTTGTTCGTCGAGGTCGCGGTGCTCGGTGCACAACTGATCGACGTGGTCGCTGAACTCGGCGTCCTGGGCCATCTCGGCGAACAGGGTCCGCTCCTCGTCGCGGGTGTGCGGTCCCAGCAGGTCCGCGAGGGCCGCGGCCGCAGTGGCAGCCTGCTCCTGGGCTCCGGACTCGATCGCCTCCCGCAGCTCACCGACGGCATTGACGATGTCCTCGTGCTCGGCGGTGAACCGCGCGATCACGGTGAAGGATCTGCATCCGCAGTAGTCGCACACTGCTCAACCTCCGTTCTCAGCTGCGGCCCGCAGGCCGGCTCCGAATCGCATCAAACCTACTCCCGGGGGCCCGTATGCGCCTCTGAGCAAAGCGCTGCGGGCCCACGCACGGCCCCGACGCCGTGGGAACGGACCACCGACATCTCGATCCGGTGGGACCGCCCGGGCCGCCCGGGGCTGACCGATCAGGATCGCGGCCGGCCACGCGGTCGGGTTGGGCCGAACCCGGGGCGGTGGCGATACCCGCAAGGGGATGTGGGAGCGTCGAGGTAGGCATCGGTACCGGCGTCCACGTCGGGCTCCCACAGCGCCTCCACGTGGTCAGATCGGTCCGCACGCCCGACCGCACGACGATGAGGAGGATGAGTGCATGGATGGCTCCGCGAAGGTCATGGTGCTCGGCGACGATGGCTCGGTGGGCGCAGACGCCGCCTGGGAATGGGTGACCCTGCAGAGATGGCCCGGGTGGTCGGTCCAGGTGCTCGCCGCCCGGATACCGCGGGCGCTCGCCCCGCGCCCCGACCTGGCCGTGCCGCACCCGTGGACCCCGCCGACGCCGCGGGTGGCCGATCCGCGCACCGAGATCGCCGACGTCGTGCACCTCACCGCGGCCGACGATCCCCGGCTGGCGCTGCACGGCTGCTCGGACGCCGACCTCCTGGTCATCGGGCCACGCGGCGTCGGTCGGCTCGCGGCGCTGGTGCTGGGCAGCACTGCCGAGTGGTTGATGCACCATCCGCCCGCGCCGCTGGTGATCGTCCGTGCGCCCAAGGAGGTGCGCCGGGTCCTGGTGTGCCTCGACGGCTCCATCCATGCCGAGCGGGCGCTGGATGCGCTGCTGACGATGCCGTGGATCTCAGGATGCTCGGTCACGTTGCTGGCACATGGTGACGCGACCCTGCCCGACCCGCTGCCGGTGACGGCCGCGGCCGCGGACCGGGTGGCACCGCACGCAGCCGCCGTCGAGCAGCGGCCGGTGCCGATCGATCCGACGTCCCTGTTCTTCAACGTCCGGGCAGCGATCCTCGACACGATCGAGGAGTTGCAGCCCGAGTTGGTCGTGATGGGAACGCGGGGCCTGGGACCGCTCAAGCGGCTGCAACTGGGCTCGACAGCCAGCGCGATCACTCGGCTGGCGCCCTGCTCGGTGCTGCTGGTCAGGGCCGCGGATACCGAGGACGATACGGCCGCCGGCTGATCGCTGCCGCCACCGACGATCTCGCGACGCACCACGGGCTGCGCCTGCGGGCGCAGGGGGTGCGCCTGTAACGAGGTACCCACGGGAACCTTGCAGCCGTTGTGGTCGCTCGTGGGCCCGCAGCAACGCCCTGCGGCGAACCTTGCCGGGTTTGTGGTCGTTGGAACCGCCTTGCAGGGCCCTGGGAACGACCAGATCGGCGGCAAGGTTGGGTCCCGGTTCGCCTCGACAGCGGACTGACGACCACATCTACGGCAAGGTTCTGCCAGGCGCGGCCCATCCCCATCGCCGACGCGGGCGGTCCTCGGCGCCGATCACGGTGAGCCGGGGACCTCCGCAGCCAGCTCGGCCTGGGCGGCGACAGCCAGTCCGACCAACCAGCCCATCGCGTCGAAGCTCGAGGTGGGCGAGCCGTCGGGGTTCCAGACGTCCACATCCAGATCGCCGGGCATCGGGTCGGGTGCGGTCAGGGTCGCCGGACTCAACCGCAGCCCACCGCCACGCTCGGAGAGCATCCGCACCGCGCGCACGAGCTCGGCCGGGTCCTCGGGCAGCAGGTCGGGCGGCAGCCCGAGCCGGCCGGCCACGAGCGCGCGGCGGAAGGCCACGACCTCGGCCGGGCGGCCCGCGGTCAGCCGCTCGTCGAATACCGCGACTGCCAGCGAGGAGTCGAAGCTCAACCCACGGCGCCACAGATGGGTGCCGCCGGTCAGTGCCCACGCGTCGTCGACCACCACGCTCGTGGCGTCCAAGTGCAGCGATCGCCCGGGTCCGGTCGATGGGTCGAACACCGCCAGCCGCTCCCCGGCGGCTGCCCGCAGCGAGGCCAGCGCCGCGAGCACGCCCTTGTCGCGGACCCGCTGCAACGTGGCCGGAGCGCCCGGCGCAAGTTCGGTGGGCAGGCAGATCAGGATGCGCAGCACCGGGTTGGCGCCGGCCCGGTCGACCAGCGACTGCCAGACGCCCAGCTCCGCGTCGTCGGATCCGGTCGTCAGACCGTCGAGCGCGGGGGTCTCGATGTAGACGAAGTCCTGCGCACGGTCGAATGCCGCGGCCAACGCGGTGGCGGCCTCCCGGTAGCCCGTCCCGGCGCCGAGCAGCCGGCGGTCGATCGCACGGAGCATGCTGGTCGCGGCGGCGTCCACGCCGGCCGGGATGGTGATGCCCTGGCCGGTCAACCAGGTGCGCACGGCGTCGATCGGACCGTCGAACGGGAACGCGGCCAACCCGACCGCACCCAACGCCGAGGTGAGACCCGGCTCGGCCTCCACCCCGAACCCGACCGTGCGCAGCGTGGCGGCCCACGATCCGGGCACCACCGGGGCGGTGGTTGCCGGCAACGGGATGCTCGCGTCGATAGCGAGTTCGACGGTGGTGCCGGCCACCCGTTCCCGCAGGATCTCGGCCAGGCCGACCACGGCCGGTCCGCGCAGCCGGGCGCCGGCACCGTGCCGCTCGTCGTCGGCTGGGGCCCCGGGATGCCCACTCTGATGCGGCAGCAGCTCGTGATGGGCTCCCAGGGGGCGGACGCCGGCGACCAGACCATCGGCCACGGTGGCCGACAGCACCGACGCGGCCACCTCGTCGCGTGCCTGCGTCGGCAGCGGGGACCCGACCTGCGCCAGCCGCTCGAGTCCGGTGCGCAGGATCTCGGTGACCGCCGCGGTCCCGGCCAGGGCGGCGGCGACCTGGCCCCCACGCCACCCCCGCCACGCGGGTTCGGTCAATTGCACGACATCCCCGGCCACCAGGCCCGCTGCCACCGTCGCAGCGTTCCACTGCCCGGGCTGGATGCTGGCCGGGTCGACCAGCGCCGGGGGGGTGGCCAGGGCCACCAACGTGGACCCGGAGGCCAGCGATCCCGGTGGGATCGCGCCGGTGAACGACTGCCCGGTCTCGGCGGCCACCACCGTGTCGGTGACCCCTGACAGCGCCTGCATGGTGCCCCCGACCGGCGCCGGGCGCTCCAGGCGGACCTCCTGGTAGCGCGTCGCGCTGACCGCGGTGACGACCATGACGTCCAGGCCCATGCTGTTGCCCGGCGCCACCGCACCATCGGCCAGCCGGACGACTGCCCGCACCGTCCCGGTCGCATCGACCAGGCCGCCGCCGCCGGCGCCCCGCTCGTGCCGGCCGGTCTCGGCGTCGAAGTACTGCGGCCAGATCCGGACCCACGCCCCGGCCAGCTCCGGGTCGAACGTCGTCTCCACCAGGACGCGCTGGCGCACGACCGTGCCGCCGTCCTCGGCGCCCCCGCCGGCCAGGGCGGTCATCGTCACCGGATTCGGCAGGAGGCCCGGGGCCGCGACGTCGGGCAGCGTGGGGGCGGTCAGGGCGCCCGCGGCATGATCGAGCACCGGGGCCACGACGGTCGCGTCGCCTGCACTGAGGACCGCGACCAGGGCAGCCATCGCCTGGTCGGTCGTCGGTAGCAGCACCGTCTCGTCGGCGGCGACTGTCGCGCGCTCGACCAGGGTGCGCGTCGCGGCCCGTTGCTGGTCGGCAGCCCGGCGCGTCGCGTCGGTGCCGGCCCCCGATGCGGGAACCCGTGGCTGGCCGAGCAGGTGGCCCTCGACGTCGACCAACGCCACCCGGACGAAGTCGCGGGTGACCGTGCCGACGGCTCCGCTGGCCCAGAGGTTCACCGCGGCGCCGTACTGCCCGGCCGGCAGTGCCGCAACAAGCGGCAGCGGCGCGTCGTCGGCGGACCCGCCGGTCAGGGCGAACCCGGCTGGGGCTGCGGCCGCACCACGCACGCGCACCGGTCCGGTCCCGTCGAGGTTCGTGACACTGAGCCGACTCAGGACCGCCTCGGAGGCCGGGGCGTCGTCGGGGCCGACCACCTGCACGGTGAGCTGGGCGGCGACCGTGGCGGTGCGCGAAGCCACTCCCGGAGCACGCAGGTTGGTGAACGA
The DNA here is from genome assembly GCA_049688395.1 of Candidatus Nanopelagicales bacterium. Taxonomy (GTDB): domain Bacteria; phylum Actinomycetota; class Actinomycetes; order S36-B12; family CAIYMF01; genus Prado023. The sequence continues at coordinate 1,727 of JBAVKQ010000112.1, read as the reverse complement.
GGTGGCCAGCCGCTGCCACCAGGCAGCCACCGCACCGGGGTCGATCGACCGTCCGCGGGCATCGAAGGCGAAGAGGCGCACCGCCGCCGATGCGGCGAACTGGAGCAGCTTCTCGTTGGCGCCCTGGAACACGCCCGGGCGCTTGTAGTCGGTCATCGGTTCCGTGGCGTTGCCCAGGGTGCCACCGTCGAGGCTGAGTCCAACGTACGCAGCCTGCTCGGCGGGGGAGCCGGCCGGGATCGAGGGGTGCAGCCGGGGATCGAGCGCGGCGAGTGTGGCGGGCTCCTCGGGCAGCTCGAGCGCGAGGAACCGAACCGGTGCGCGGGTCGCCAACCCCGTGACCGGGTCGCTGCCGTCCGCCGGCGGCACGTCGGACAGCAGGGCGCCCAGACGTTGCTCCACCTCGGGCAGCAACCGGAACACGGCCACCAGCCGGCCAGCGGTGAACGGTGGCGTACCGGCCGGCCCGCGCAGGCCGGCGAGGATCGGGGGCAGCGTCGCGCTGGCCACGGCCAGGGACAGCAGGCCGGCGGCCGGCGGGAGCCAGTCGGTCCCCGCGGGGATGGTCACCGACACCGACAGGTCCTCGCCGGGCACCGGCAGGGACACGTCGGTGGAGAACCACGGACCGAGGGTCGGTGACTCCAGACCCAGCGAGCCGGGCTCGGGGATCAGTGCGGTCATGGCGCCTCCTGCGGGTCACTGGGCACCGACGTCCGCCCGATCGGATCGGTGACCACCACTCGGTAGCGCGTCCCGGCCACGGCGCTCGGATCGACATCGAGCACGTCGAAGGTGCCGGTCACGTCCGCACCCCGGCCCACCGGGGGCGGCTCCTGCCCGGGCAGGCTGCGCAGCAGGCGCAGGGGTTGGCCGGCCAGCTGTCGGTAGACGTCGATCACGTAGCCGCTGGTCGCGCCGCCGGCCAGCGAATCAGGATGGGTAAAGCGGACGTGCACCCCGGCCGCGTCCCGGGTGACGGTCACCTCAGCCACGGCCGCCGGTCGACCGGGCGACATCGTCGTGGTGGCCACCGCCGCCGATGGACTGGACCACTGGCCGACCGGCCCGCCACCGGGCGCCGGTGGGCCCTGGACCTCCAGGCGCCAGGTGTAGCTCAGCCACGCGGACAACGACTCGCGCGGCCCGCTCGGGGAGTCGCCGGTATCGATGACCTCGAACACCTGGGCCGCTGGCGCGCCGCCCGCGCTCGTCGGCCGCGCCGACACGGAGCCCTCGCCCACAACCGGCATGAGGATCGGATCCGACGTGGCCGTGGCGCGGCGCAGTCGGTAGCGCGCGGCGGGGGTCGGCCCCACCGGGACGGTCACGCCCAGCTTCGCGTGCAGGTTCCCGGCGTCATCGACGATCGGCGCCACGGCCAGGATCGGCACCGGGGGGACCAACTGGTTGGGCACGGCTCGGGGCAGCAGCGGGCTTGTGGCGAAGTCCGACTCGACGCTCGCGGCGCTGACCGCGACCACGCGGTAGAGCACGAGCACCGAAAGCGATCCGGACACGTCGTGGGTGAACACGGCCGGTCCGCTGGTGGGTCGCGGCATCGGGTCGGCGGTCAGTTGCAGCCACCACCGCCGCGGCAGGAACTCGCGGTGGGCATCCCACGCCGCACCCCGGCCCGGCGCGTCCGGTGCGGCGTCCAGCGCGCTGAGCAGCGACTGGGCCTGGGTGCTCGTCGGGGCCTGCCCGGCATCGCCCGGGGCCAGCCG
>JBAVKQ010000111.1:0-1617 GCA_049688395.1 Candidatus Nanopelagicales bacterium | reverse complement strand
GCCCGGGCGCGTCGGGCGGTGCGGGCGCGTCGGCGGTGTCCGGCGTGACGGCGCCCTCCGGCGGGCCGGGCGTGTCACTGGACGGGCTGCTCATGCGGGACCCTCCTGGACTGCTCGGTGGATGTCGGCCGGGACTGGCGGACCGGCGTCGGCCCGCAGGTGAAGAAAGTACTCGACATTGCCGCTGGGGCCGGGCAACGGACTGGCCACCACGCCCGCGGTGCCCAGTCGCAACTCATGCGCCGCCTGCGCCACGGCGGCTACGGCCTGCGCCCGCAGCGTTGGCTCGCGGACCACGCCCCCGCCGCCGAGCGCCTGCCGGCCCACCTCGAATTGGGGCTTGACCATCAGCACCAGGTCCGCGTCCGGGGCCACGACGGCGGCCAGCACCGGAAGCACCAGGCGCAGGGAGATGAAGGACAGGTCGGCGACGACCAGGTCCGGGCAGTAGGGCAGGTCCTGCGCAGTGACCAGGCGCAGGTTGGTGCGGTCGCGGACAGTCACCCGATCGTCGGTGCGCAGCGACCAGGCCAGTTGCCCGTAGCCGACGTCCAGGGCGATCACGTGTTCGGCTCCGGCGCGCAGCAGCACGTCGGTGAAGCCTCCGGTCGACGCCCCTGCATCCAGGGCCCGGCGCCCGGCGACCAGTCGGCCGTCCGGGTCGAACGCAGCCAGGGCGCCCAACAGCTTGTGCGCCCCTCGCGAGACATAGTCCGGGCCCTCTGCCGCCGGCACCACCACCAGCGCGGCGGCGTCATCGACCTGGGTGGCCGACTTCTTCGCGGTGGTGCCAGCCACCTGGACCCGACCGGCGTCGATCAGCTCCTGGGCCTGTTCACGCGAACGGGCCATCCCCCGGCGCACCAGTTCGGCGTCCAGACGACGTCGGACCATGGGTCAGGCCTGGCTGTCCGGGTCGGCGAGCACGCCAGCCAATCGTCGGTGGATGTCGGTGAACACCTCGACCTGGTCGGCCAGCGGCAGGTCGGCCAGCTCGGCCAGCCGGGACAGCGCGTCCTGCACCCGCGGGTCGCCCGTGCCGGGTGGCGCTGGTGGTTGACCGACGGCTGTGTCCCGAGCCTCCGGTGACTGGCCTGGGCCCGGTTCGGGACCGTCGGTCACCGGTCGCCCCGCAGGCCGGCGATCATCCGCTCGAGGCGGGCCACCTGCTCGCGCAGCGCGCGGATCTCGTCCTCGACCTCGGTGTGCACGCGCGCGCCGAGCGCCTCATGGCTGCGGACGACCTGACGGACCACCGCAGCACCGGGCGGGTCTGCCCACTGCTCGGAGACCAGCGCATGCACCTGGTCGACCCCGGCTCGGCCGGTCTGGACGATCCGGCTCGTGGTTGCCTGCGCGCTACCCATTCCGATGGCGGTGTAGTCCCTGAAGATGTCGATCACGGTGCACCCCTCTCCCTGCTCGCAGGGTACCGCTGCCCGGGCACGAGCCGGGCGCCCGTCAGGCGTCGGTACGGCGCACGGCCGCCGGACCGAGCACCGTCAGGTGCTCGTCCATGGCCGCCCAGGCCACGGCCACGGCCGCCCGGACGACGTCGAGCTCCGTCGATCGCGCGTCCGCAGGGGGCCGGTCCGCCGCTGCGAGCCACCACGCGGG
>JBAVKQ010000110.1:0-11810 GCA_049688395.1 Candidatus Nanopelagicales bacterium | reverse complement strand
GCCCCGGGCAGCGCGGTGATCGTGCGATCGAACGTGGGGGTGGGTGCATTCGGTGTCGGCAGGGTCCCGATCGGGGCCAGCGAGCCCAGGTTGGCATACCCCCAGTCCAGCAACTGCTCGCCGGTCCGGTAGGTGTTGCCCCCGATGTGGAACAGCGTGACCAGCAGGCGCCGGCCGTCGCGATCGGCAGCGGCCACCAGGGTCCGGCCCGCCTTGCTGGTGTAGCCGGACTTCCCGCCGATCGGGCCGACGAAGTTCGGGTGGGCCAGCATCCGGTTGTGGCTGTAGACCGGGTAGACGACGCGTGCGCCCGCCTCGCGCTTGCCCGGGAAGTCGACCACGCGCAGCTTCAGGTACTCGGCGATCTCCGGGTTGGCGAACGCGGCGCGCCCGATCAACGCCATGTCCAGAGCCGTGGTCACCTGACCGTCCTCGTCGAGCCCACTGGGGTTCCTCGCTGTCGTCCTGGTCGCACCGACCCGGGCCGCCTCGGCGTTCATCTGCTCGACCGTCACGTCCAGCCCGCCGTTGGCCCGGGCCAGCGCCTCGGCCGCGTCGTTGGCGCTGGGCAGCAGCGCGGCGTGCATCAGGTCCGAGACCTTGTACTCCAGGCCCTTGTACAGCACGACCCGGTTGCCCTCGGTCTCCTCGTCGGCCCGCACCGCGCGGTAGGGCTGCTCGGGGGCCAGCCGCGGGGCCACCGTCAGGGCGGTCAGCAGCTTGAGCGTCGAGGCCGGGTGGACCGGCGCCTCGGCGTTGCGCGCGGCCAGGATCTCGCCGGTGTCCAGGTCGGCCAGCAGCCAACTCGCGGTACCGAAGTCGGGCACCTCGACGCTGGCGTTGGCCACCGGCGGCCCCTGCGGGACCGGGACCTCGGCGGCCGGTCCCGCGGCGGCGCCGGTGGCGGTCGGTGGCACGGGTTCCTCGCCCGGCACCGCCAGTGCTGCGGTGGCAGGCACGAGCAACCCGGCGGACAGTGTGAGCGCGGCGAGCGCGCGGGAAGAGGCACCCATAACGGGTCACAGGGTAGGCGTCCAGCAGCCCTGATCCCGGCAACGACGCGGCCCGGTCGGTGGGCGATTCCACTGACCGGGCCACGGGTGTCGCGTGCGTTCGGCCCGGGGGTCAGCCGCGGTAGATCAGGGCGCGCTTGACCTCTTGGATCGCCTTGGTCACCTCGATGCCGCGCGGGCAGGCATCGGTGCAGTTGAACGTCGTGCGACAGCGCCAGACGCCCTCCTTGGAGTTCAGGATCTCCAGGCGCTGCTCGGCACCCTCGTCGCGGCTGTCGAAGATGAACCGGTGCGCGTTGACGATCGCCGCGGGGCCGAAGTACTGCCCGTCGGTCCAGAACACCGGGCACGACGTGGTGCAGCACGCGCACAGGATGCACTTGGTGGTGTCGTCGAAGATCGCCCGATCCTCGACGGACTGCACGCGCTCCTTGGTGGGCTCGTTGCCGGTGGTGATCAGGAACGGCATGATCTCGCGGAAGGAGGCGAAGAACGGCTCCATGTCCACGATCAGGTCCTTCTCCAGCGGCAGGCCCTTGATCGCCTCGACGATGAGCGGCTTGCTGGCGTTCAGGTCCTTGATCAGGGTCTTGCACGCCAACCGGTTGCGACCGTTGATCCGGATCGCGTCCGACCCGCAGATCCCGTGCGCGCAGGAGCGCCGGAACGTCAGCGTGCCGTCCTGCTCCCACTTGATCTTGTGCAGCGCGTCGAGGATCCGGTCGGTGGGGAACACCTCGACAGTGAAGTCCTGCCAGAACGGCTCGGGGCCCTCGTCGGGCAGGAACCGCCGGATCCGGACAGTGACCGGGAACGGCTTCGGGGGCGCCTCCGGGGCCGGCGCGGGTGCGGTTGCGGCTGGCTGTGCGGTGTCGGTGGCCATCAGTACTTGCGCTCCATCGGCTGGTAACGGGTCACTGTGACGGGCTTGTAGCCCAGGCGTACCGAGGGTGCTCCGTCCGGGGCCACTTCGCGGTAGGCCATGGTGTGGGCCATGAAGTTCACGTCGTCGCGGGTCTGGTAGTCCTCCCGGGCGTGTCCGCCGCGAGACTCCTTGCGGGCCAGCGCTCCCTCGACCACCAGTTCGGCCAGGTCCAGCAGGAAGCCCAGCTCGATGGCCTCGAGCAGGTCGGTGTTGTACCGGGTGCCCTTGTCGTGGATGGCCACATTGGCGAACCGGGCCTGCAGCGCCCGCACGTCGTCGCGGGCCTGGGTCAGGGTCTCCTGCGTGCGGTAGACCTGCGCGTTGAAGTCCATCGTCTCCTGCATGGCCCGGCGGATGTCGCCCACCCGCTCGGTGCCGGTGCTCTCCAGCAGGCCGGCCAGCATCTGGTCCACCCGATCCGCACCCACCGCGGGCAGGTCGACGAAGTCCGCACCTGCGGCGTACTGCGCGGCAGCGATGCCCGCCCGTCGGCCGAACACGTTGATGTCCAGCAGCGAGTTGGTGCCCAGCCGGTTGGCCCCGTGCACGCTGACGCACGCGCACTCGCCGGCGGCGTACAGCCCCGGCACGACCGTGTCGTTGTCCTCGAGCACCTCGGTGTTGACGTTGGTCGGGATGCCGCCCATGGCGTAGTGCGCGGTCGGGAAGACCGGCACGAGCTCGGTGATCGGGTCCACGCCCAGGTAGGTGCGGGAGAACTCGGTGATGTCGGGCAGCTTCTCCTCGATCTGCGCGGCCGGCAGGTGCGTGAGGTCCAGGTACACGTAGTCCTTGTGCGGACCGGCGCCCCTGCCCTCGCGGACCTCCTGGACCATTGCGCGGGCGACCATGTCACGCGGGGCGAGGTCCTTGATGGTCGGGGCGTAGCGCTCCATGAACCGCTCGCCGGACTCGTTGCGCAGGATGCCGCCCTCGCCGCGGGCGCCCTCGGTGAGCAGCACGCCCAGCCCCGCCAGGCCCGTGGGATGGAACTGGTAGAACTCCATGTCCTCCAGGGGCAGGCCCTGTCGGTACACGATCGCCATGCCGTCGCCGGTCAGGGTGTGGGCGTTGGAGGTGGTCTTGTAGACCCGGCCGAACCCGCCGGTGGCGAACACCACCGACTTGGCTTGGAACACGTGGATCTCGCCGGTGGACAGCTGGTAGGCCACCACCCCGGCGGTGCGGGTCTGGCCGTCGACCTCGGCCAGCAGCAGGTCGAGCACGTAGAACTCGTCGTAGAACTCGGCGCCCGCCTTGATGCAGTTCTGGTAGAGGGTCTGCAGGATCATGTGGCCGGTGCGGTCGGCGGCGTAGCAGGCCCGGCGCACGGCAGCCTCGCCGTGGTTGCGGGTGTGCCCGCCGAACCGGCGCTGGTCGATGCGGCCCTCGGGCGTGCGGTTGAACGGCAGCCCCATCTTCTCCAGGTCGATGACCGCGTCGATGGCCTCCTTGCACATGATCTCCGCGGCGTCCTGGTCGACCAGGTAGTCGCCGCCCTTGATCGTGTCGAAGGTGTGCCACTCCCAGTTGTCCTCCTCGACGTTGGCCAGTGCGGCGCACATGCCGCCCTGGGCCGCGCCGGTGTGCGACCGGGTCGGGTAGAGCTTGGTCAGCACCGCGGTGCGCACTCGTGGCCCGGACTCCAGGGCCGCGCGCATGCCGGCGCCGCCGGCACCCACGATGACGACGTCGTAGCTGTGGTTCTGCATGGCTGGCGCCACTCTCCGATCAGGCGATGTTGGGGTCGAAGGTGAAGATCACCAGGGTCCCCAGGACGAGGATGAACACCGAGGCCACGATCAGCAGGGCGCGCAGCCAGAACCGGGTACCCGGCCGCTCGGCGTAGTCGTTGATGACGGTGCGCATGCCGTTGGCGCCGTGCAGCATGGCCAGCCAGAGCTGCAGCAGGTCCCAGGTCTGCCAGAACGGACTGGACCAGCGACCGGCCACGAAACCGAAGTTGATCCGCTGCACCCCGCCGTCCAGGACGTTCATGATCAGCAGATGGCCCAGGACCAGGAAGACCAGGACCAGGCCGGAGACGCGCATGAATATCCACGAGTAGCGCTCGTAGTTGCTGGACGGACCCGTGGTGCGCGCACTGCGCGGATTGGCGATCTCGAGGCTCATGAGGTGCTCCCGAACAGGGCTTCGGCGGTGTGCTTGAGCATGAAGTAGGCGCCCGGGATCATGATCAGCACCCAGATGACGATGATGCTGCGGAACATGGCCTTCTGGTGGCGCGGGCCCTCGGCCCAGAAGTCCACCAGGATGATCCGCACCCCGTTGAGCGCGTGGTAGAGCACCGCCGCGACCAGGCCGACCTCGAGCAGGTTCACGATCGGGGTCTTGTAGGTGGCGATCACGGCGTCGTAGGCGTTCGGGGAGACCCGAACGAGGGCGGTGTCCAGGACGTGGACGAGCAGGAAGAAGAAGACCGCGACCCCGGTGATGCGATGGGCCACCCAGGACCACATCCCCTCACCGCCGCGATACAGGGTCCCCGCAGGCGCAGTGGCCATGGGTGGAGCCTCCTTGTGGGCGAAGTGGGCATCCATGGCGGGGCTTCCGCCACATGGTGGGCAGTCTAGTCCCGGCTCGGCGCGCCGCACGGGCGAGGATGCCTGTAGTCCCGGGCCCAAGGTCCCGGGTGGTTCGTCGGCGCGCCCACGCTGCGCCCACGCTGCGCCTCTGCCACGCCCCGCAGCGTCCACGCTGCGCTCCCGATCAGGCTCCGGCGGGCGGCGGGCGGCGGGCTCCGATCGATCGTGACCCAATCGTGTCCCGGGCCATGCGGCAGGCCGGTCCCCAGCACGTGTCCGAGCGAGTAGGGTCGAGGGCCGACGCGGTCTGGCGCCGGAGCGGCGCCTCGTCGAACTGAGATGGAGCACTATGAAGACTCGATTGCTCGCTGTGAGTGCCGTCGCGGCGCTGGTCCTTGCCGGCTGTGGTGAGGCGCCCGAGGACAACGCGGCCTCGGGTGCGGCCTCGGGCGGTACGGCTGCTGCTGACTTCCTGGGATGCATGGTCACCGATCAGGGCGGGATCGACGACCGTTCCTTCAACGCCTCCGCGTGGGCGGGCCTGCAGGCTGCTGAGCAGAACCAGGGCATTGAGGTCAAGTACGTGACCAGCAAGTCCGAGTCGGACTACACGCCGAACGTCAACAGCCTGATCGCCGAGGACTGCGGCATCATCGTTACCGTCGGCTTCTCGCTGGGCGATGCGACGCTCTCCGGCGCCAACGCCAACGCCGACGAGCGGTTCACGATCGTCGACGAGAACCCGACCAATGACGGTGAGCCGGTCGCGAACATCAAGCCCCTGCTGTTCAACACCGCGGAGGCCGCCTACCTGGCCGGCTACCTGGCCGCGGGCATGAGCGAGACCGGCACCGTGGGCACCTTCGGCGGCATCAAGCTCCCGAGTGTCTCTGTGTTCATGGACGGTTTCGCTGATGGCGTGGACAAGTACAACGAGGACAAGAGCGCCGACGTCAAGCTGCTGGGCTGGGACAAGGAGAAGCAGGACGGCCTGTTCGCCGGCAAGTTCGACGACCAGACCGGGGGCAAGAACCTGGCCAACAACCTGATCCAGCAGGGCGCGGACATCATCATGCCGGTCGCCGGCGGAACCGGCCTCGGCGCGGCTGCGGCGGCGCAGGAGTCCGGTGGCAAGGTGGCGATCGTCTGGGTCGACACAGACGGCTACGAGTCCGCCTCGCAGTACAAGGAGGTCTTCCTGACCACGGTGGAGAAGGGTATTGCCCTCGCGGTGGAGACCGCCACGACCGAGACCCTGAACGGCAACTTCTCGAACACCCCGTTCGTGGGCACCCTGGCCAACGAAGGCGTGAGCCTGGCACCGTTCCACGACTTCGAGGGCAAGGTCCCGGCCGAGCTTTCCGCCGAGGTCGACGCCCTCAAGGCCCAGATCGTCGACGGCACCATCACGGTCGAGTCGTCGAACTCGCCGAAGTGATCGATTCCCCGCACTGACCCGAGGTCCCCCGCGCCCGGCGCGGGGGACCTCGGCGCGTCCGGGCAGGCGTCCGCTCCCTCTCGCGCCCTGAGCAGGAGTGCGCTACCCGGGGCCGCTAGGGTGCCGAGCAGTCCTGGCCCGTCGAGCGGAGGTAGCGCCGTGCAACTGGAACTTCGGGGCATCACCAAGAGGTTCGGCACGTTCACCGCCAATGACGCCATCGACCTTCTCGTGGAGCCCGCCCAGATCCACTGCCTGCTCGGCGAGAACGGTGCCGGCAAGTCGACGCTCATGAACAGCTTGTTCGGCCTCTACCGACCGGATGAGGGCCAGATCCTCATCGACGGCAAGGAGGTCAACTTCCGCGACCCCGGTGACGCGATGGATGCAGGCATCGGCATGGTCCACCAGCACTTCATGCTCGTCCCGGTGTTCACGGTCGCCGAGAACGTCATGCTCGGGCACGAGCACACCAAGGGGGCCTTCCTCGACCTGGAGGCCGCGCGCAATCAGGTGCTCGAGCTGTCGCGCAAGTACAACCTGGAGGTCGATCCCGACGCACTGGTCGAGGATCTGCCGGTCGGCGTGCAGCAGCGCGTGGAGATCATCAAGGCGCTGGTCAAGGACGCCCAGATCCTGATCCTCGACGAGCCGACTGCCGTGCTCACCCCGCAGGAGACCGACGAACTGCTCGAGATCATCCGCCAGCTGAAGGCGACTGGACGCTCGGTCGTGATGATCAGTCACAAGCTTCGCGAGATCAAGGCGGTCGCCGACGTCATCACGGTCATCCGGCGTGGCAAGGTGGTGGGGACAGCCCTGCCGACCGCCTCGGAGGCCGAGCTCGCGGCAGCCATGGTCGGCCGTGCCGTCAGCCTCAAGGTCGACAAGGGCCTGACGCAGCCCAAGGACGTCGTGCTGTCGCTGAATGGGCTCACGGTTCGCTCCGACACGGGGCAGGCGATGGTCGACCACGTGGACCTCGAAGTCCGCGGCGGCGAGGTCGTGTGCATCGCGGGCGTCCAGGGCAACGGCCAGACCGAGCTGACCCAGGCCATCATGGGCCTCGAGGAGTTCGTGACCGGCTCGATCCTGCTCGAGGGTACGGAGCTAGTGGGCAGGTCGACCCGCGACATCCTCGACTCCGGCATTGGATTCGTTCCCGAGGACCGCTCGCACGACGGGCTGGTGGGGTCGTTCTCCATCGCGGAGAACATGATCCTCGACCAGTACCGGCAGGCTCCGTTCGCCAGCGGTGTGCGGATGAAGCCGTCGGTCATAATCCGCAACGCGAAGGAGAAGGTCGAGGAGTTCGACGTGCGCACGACCGGCGTACAACTGCCGGCCGGGTCGTTGTCCGGCGGCAACCAGCAGAAGGTCGTGCTGGCCCGTGAGCTGTCCAAGCCGGTCGTATCGTTGTTCCTGGCCTCCCAGCCGACCCGCGGTGTCGATGTCGGCGCCATCGAGTTTATCCACAAGCGTGTCGTGACCGAGCGCGACTCCGGGGTCGCCGTGCTGATCGTGTCCACCGAGCTCGATGAGGTGGCTGCACTCGCCGACCGGGTGGCGGTCATGTACCGGGGCAAGATCGTCGGCATCGTCGGCCCGGAGACCCCGCGCGGGGTCCTGGGCCTGATGATGGCCGGTGTCCCGCTGGAGGCCGCCCTGATCAGCGATGCCGCCCACGTCGGGGAGGACCTCGTCGACGAACCGCTCGTCGTCCCCCCCGATGCAGGGCACGGTCCTGGGCCCGAACCCGGGCCCGGAGCCGGTCGGTCCGGACCCGGGGAGCCCATCTCGGATGAGGAGGGTGGGAAGTGAGCGCCACCGAGTTGAGGACCGAGGTCACCGCGCCCGAGCCCGAACCAACGCAGCGCAGGGCGTGGGTGGACATGGTCGTCATCTACCTGCTGTCGTTCCTGCTCGCCTTGGTGATCAGCGGGTTCCTGATCGCGTTCGCAGACCCGGACGTGCGCGACTCGCTGAAGTACTTCTTCGCCCAGCCCATGGACACCCTCTCAGCGGCCTGGGATGCCGTGTGGTCGGCCTACAAGGCGCTGTTCTCCGGGTCGCTGATCAACTTCAGCGCCTACACCGTCACCGACGCGATCAAGCCCTTCACCGAGACGTTGTACACCTCGACCTCGTTGATCTTCGCTGGCCTGGCCGTCGCGCTGCCGTTCCGGGCGGGCATGTTCAACATCGGCGCGCAGGGCCAGTTGATCGTCGGTGCGATCGTTGCCGGCTACATCGGGTTCACCTACGACATGCCGTTCCCGATCCACCTGATCCTCGCCATCGTCGGCGGCATGATCGGCGGGGCCATCTGGGGCAGCATCGCGGGCGTGCTCAAGGCGCAGATGGGTGCCCATGAGGTGATCGTCACGATCATGCTCAATTGGATCGCGATCTACCTGCTGCAGTACCTGCTGACCCTCGACGCGTTCCAGCGGCCCGGCCGCGACGATCCGCTGAGCCCGCCGGTGGCCGCGTCGGCCCGGCTGCCCAAGATCCTCGGTGATGACTACCGGCTCAACCTCGGCTTCATCCTCGCGCTGCTGGCGGCCTGGTTCATCTGGTGGCTGTTGGAGCGCTCGACGATCGGGTTCGAGTTCCGCGCGGTCGGGGCGAACCCGAGCGCAGCGCGTGCGGCGGGAATCAACGTCAAGCGTGCACTGACCGGGGTCATGGTGGTCGCCGGTGCCCTGGCCGGCCTCGCCGGGATGAACCAGATCCTGGGTGGATCCACGGAGTACGCACTCGGCAACGGGATCGCCGGTGACATCGGGTTCGACGCGATCACCGTGGCCCTGCTGGGCAAGAGCAGGCCCGGCGGTGTGGTCGCTGCGGGCATCCTGATGGGCGCCCTGCGCGCGGGTGGCTCGACGATGCAGGCCGCGACCGGGACGCCGATCGACATCGTGCTCGTCGTCCAATCGTTGATCGTGCTGTTCATCGCCGCACCTCCGCTGGTGCGCAAGATCTTCCGCCTGCGGGCACCGAGCCCGGCCTAGAAGGAGACGATCGAGATGGCAATCGACACATCCTCCGCACCGGCAGCTGCCGAGTCCGAGCTCGTCCTTCCGATCTCCTACAAGACCCCCATCGTCATGGGCGTGTTCGGCCTGCTCGCCCTGGTGGTGTTCGGCCTGATGGGAACGTCTGGGCAGAGCACGACCTTCGACCTGACCCTGGGCAGCGCGGCCATCGCCCTGCCGGACCTCGTGGTCCCCTCCATGGCATTCGCGATGGCCATGGCTGTTGTCTGCCTGGCTCTGGCCGGGTGGGCCGTGGTGTGGGTCCGAGCCCACAGGGCCACCCCCACCTGGGCACTGGCCCTGTTCGGGGTCGCGTTCGTGATGTCGTTCCTGGCCTGGGTGGCCGCGGGCAAGTCGATCCCGCTGACTGGTCTGCTCCAGGGCACGATCCTGCTCAGCGTCCCACTCATCTTCGGGGCCCTGTCCGGGGTGCTCTGCGAGCGCGCGGGCGTGGTCAACATCGCGATCGAGGGTCAGCTGCTCGCCGGCGCGTTCCTCTCGGCCGTGGTCGGGTCGGTGACCAACAGCCTCCTGGCCGGGCTGATCGCCGCGGTCGTCGCGGGCCTGCTGGTCGCCCTGATCCTGGCCGTGTTCACCGTCGTCTACTTCGTCGACCAGGTGATCGTCGGTGTGGTCATCAACACCCTCGTGCTGGGCCTCACCTCGTTCTTCTACTCGGCCGTGCTCTCGGAGAACGTCGAGACCTTCAACAGCCCACCGGTGATGCAACGGATCGCGATCCCGCTGTTGTCCGACATCCCGATCATCGGTCCGGTGCTGTTCAACCAGTCGTTGATCGTCTACCTCATGTACCTGATCGCAGCCCTGGTGCACGTGGCGCTGTTCAAGACGCGCTGGGGGCTGCGGGTCCGAGCCGTGGGCGAGCACCCCAAAGCCGCCGACACCGTGGGCATCGACGTCAATAGGCTCCGGTTCCGCAACGTCCTCTACGGTGGCATGGTCGCCGGTCTGGGCGGTGCGTTCTTCACGCTCGGCTCGGTCGGAGCCTTCGGCAAGAACATGACTGCCGGCAAGGGGTTCATCGCCCTGGCTGCGATGATCTTCGGACGCTGGTCACCCAAGGGCGCGATTGCCGCGGCCCTGCTCTTCGGCTTCGCCGATCAGCTGCAGCAGGTCCTGAGCATCATCGGCACCCCGATCCCGAGCCAGTTCATGCTGATGGCCCCGTACCTGGCTACCCTGTTCGCCGTGGCCGGCCTCGTGGGACGGTCAAGGGCACCGGCCGCGGACGGCATCCCCTACATCAAGTCCTGATCGCCGGAGCGACCATGGACGACGCGATGATCGACTGGACGGCGCTGCGGGCGGCCGCCATCGCGGAGTTGGAGCACGCCTACGTGCCCTACTCGGACTTCCCGGTCGGGGTGGCCGGCCTGGTCGACGATGGCCGGGTGGTCACCGGATGCAATGTGGAGAACGCCTCCTACGGTCTGACCCTGTGCGCCGAGTGCGGCATGGTCTCGAGCCTGCATGCCTCCGGCGGTGGACGCCTGGTGGCGGTCGTGTGCGTGGACCAGCACGGCGCGGACCTCATGCCCTGTGGCCGTTGCCGACAGCTGCTCTGGGAGCACGGCGGGCCGGCCTGCCTGGTGCACACGACCCACGGGGTGCGCCCGATGGCCCAGATCCTGCCCGACGCCTTCGACGTCGAGGACCTGCGCACCCGCTCATGAACCGATAGGAGCCCCCAAGGCCAGCGCCGTGAGCATTACCGACCCCGATGCTCTCGCCGTGGCCTGGCCCACGCCGTGCCCCGACGCGTCGGCGGGGCGTCGGCGGGGCGTCGGCGGGGCGTCGGACCTCGGCCCCTCGACCAAGACCCTGCTCACCTTCGACGGAGGTGCAGGTCAGTACCCGCCGCCTGCTGGGGCCGCCGAGTCGGTCGGGGCACCGCCGAGCCCGTCGAGCACGGCCCGGGTGCCCGACAGGCCCAGCCGGGTGGCCCCGGCAGCGACCATCTCCAGAGCCGCGGCCGTGGTTCGCACCCCGCCGCTGGCCTTCACGCCCAGGGTTGCCCCGACAGTGTCGGCCATCAGCGAGATCGCATGGGCCGTGGCGCCCCCGGTGGGGTGGAACCCGGTCGAGGTCTTGACGAAATCGGCACCAGCCTGCCGGCTCGCGATGCAGGCGCGCACGATCTGGTCGTCCGTGAGGGCCGCAGTCTCGAGGATCACCTTGAGCAGCACGCCCTCGGTGGCTGCCCGAACAGCGCCGATCTCGTTCTCGGTGACCTGCCAGAGCCCCGCCCGGATCGCGCCGATATCGACCACCATGTCGACCTCGTCGGCCCCGTCAGCCACTGCCCGAGCAGCCTCAGCCGCCTTGATCCCAGCGTGGTGCTTGCCGCTGGGGAAGCCCACCACCGTGCACGTGGCGACCTCCGGCGCCAGCAGTCCCTGGGCCAGCGGCAGGAAGGAAGGCGAGATGCAGACCGAGAAGACCCCGAGGGTGTGGGCCTCGGCGCACAGGGCCGCAACCTCCTCGGGGGTCGCCTCGGGCTTGAGCAGTGTGTGATCGACCATACGGGCCAGTTCCGCACGCGTGAGTGTCATGCAGGCATTCTGGTCGCGCCGAGGCGGTCATCGCCCGCCGGAGCCGAGCCCACACGCCGTGCATGCGCTCGGCAGGTCCGTGGGCCGCAGGGGATGGCGAAGCATCAGGGTTCTGGGTGGGCACCACCGTCGGCCGCTCGGGTTCGTCCGTCGAGGAGCCTCGGGGCCTGGGCAGGGGATAGCGTCCCTGCATGACCACACGAGCTGCGTCCCTGCTCGACGACCCCACCGCCGCTGCTGCCCAGGCCGCCGGCGAGCTCGCCGAGCGCACCGGGGT
>JBAVKQ010000109.1:0-1618 GCA_049688395.1 Candidatus Nanopelagicales bacterium | reverse complement strand
GTGAGACCCCCCACCGTCACCGGCGGGGGGTCTCACGATTTGGGGCTCGGTGGATCAGGCCACGGCGGCGTGGGTGAGGCTCGCCTCGATCTCCTCGTCGGTGACCTGGCTCCGCGACTTGACCGCGGTGACCATGAACCCGCTGATCAGGGTGCCGACCACGATGGCCAGCAGGTACATGAACGGGTTGGACACCAGGCTGATCACCCAGATACCACCGTGCGGAGCGCGCAGCTCGGACCCGAAGGCCATCACCAGGGCACCGGTCACCGCGCTGCCGGTCATCATCGAGGGAATGACCCGCAGCGGGTCGGACGCGGCGAACGGGATCGCGCCCTCGGTGATGAACGAGGCACCGAGCAGCCACGCGGCCTTGCCGTTCTCCTGCTCGGCGTCGGTGTAGAGCTTGGGCCGCAGGATCGTCGAGCTCAGCGCCATCGCCAGCGGCGGGACCATGCCGGCGGCCATGACCGCGGCCATGATCTGCAGGGCCGCACCGTTGTCGTCGGCGATCGCCGTCGTGAGGTTCAGCGTGGCGAACACGTAGGCGGTCTTGTTGACCGGACCGCCCATGTCGAAGGCCATCATCAGGCCCAGGATCGCGCCGAGCACGATCGCGTTGGCACCGGACAGGCCCGACAGCCAGTCGGTGAGCCCGGACTGCAGAGCAGCCAGCGGCTTGCCCAGCAGGGTCAGCATCAGGACGCCGTTGAGCAGGGTCGCCACCAGCGGGATGACCACGACCGGCATGACCCCGCGGATCGCCTTCGGCACGTCGAGCTGGGACAACCAACGAGCGATGACCCCACCGGTCAGGCCACCGACGATCGCGCCGAGGAAGCCGGCGCCGATCGAGCCGGCCGCGACACCTGCGACGAAACCGGGCACCAGCCCGGGCCGGTCGGCGATCGCGTAGGCGATGAAGCCGGCGAGCACCGCGTTGAGGAACCCGAACGCGATGGAACCCAGGATGAACATCAACCCGGCCCAGTCATTGATGCTGAAGAAGCCGAACTGGTCGATGAACGCGGGCACGTCGTCGTTGACCGCCGTGATCTGGTAGCCGCCGAGCATGAAGCTCAGCGCGATCAGGATGCCGCCACCGGCGACGAAGGGAATCATGTACGACACACCGGTCATCAGGTAGCCGCGCAGGCGGATGCCCACGTGGCCCTCCTCGGACTTGGTGGCCATGCCACCGGAGGCCGCTGCGGGTGCTGAATCGGGGACAGCGCTCGGGCCCGCCGCCACGGCCGCTTCGGCCTCGGCGATGAGGCCCCTGGCGTCGTTGACCCCGCGCTTCACGCCCGCCTGGACCGTGGGCTTGCCCGCGAAGCGGGCGCGCTCGCGCACCTCGACGTCGTTGGCGAACACGACCCCGTCGGCTGCGGCAATGGTTGCGGGGTCGAGCTTCTTGAAGCCACCCGAGCCCTGGGTCTCGATGCTGATCTCGTGGCCGGCCGCTGCCGCCGCCTGCTCCAGGGCTTCGGCTGCCATGTAGGTGTGGGCCACGCCGGTCGGGCACGAGGTCACACCGACGAACTTCAGCGACCTCTTCTCCGGCCCGGCGGCCGGGGCAGGCACTGCGTCCGGCGGGGCTGCCGGCGCGGCGGTCGGG
>JBAVKQ010000108.1:0-16097 GCA_049688395.1 Candidatus Nanopelagicales bacterium | reverse complement strand
AGTCCAGCCAGTGCCCGGCCGGCCCCGGTCACCGTCCCGCCGACGACGAGCCCCAGCTCACGGGCCTCGGCCAGGATCGTGCGGACCCGATCCGCGCGGGTGGCGTCGTGGCGTCGGGGTGCCCACCAGTCCACGGCGGCCACCACCTCCGCGTCGGTCCAGTCCCCGGCCGCCGAGCACAGCGCATCGAGCACACCACGACGCAGCGCGGGCAGCGTCGGGGCGACCTGATCCGGGGCCAGTGGTCGCTGTCCGGCGACGGCCACCGCTCGGGGCATCGCCAGCCAGGCGGCCAGCAGCCGGGCGTGCGCGTGCGCGGGCGGCCCGGCCAACCACCCGTCGAAGGCTGTGGTGGGCAGCACCGCTGCCGGGTCGTGTCCCTCGGTTGCGACCAATCCCGCCGCAGCCGCCACCTCGATCACCAGCGCGGTGGCAGGTTCGCTTGCCGACAGGGCTCGAGCGGTCCGGGTGAGGTCCCGGGCCGGGATCCCACCGGCCCGCAGCCGACTCGGCGGCGAGACCGCCCAGAGCCGTCCGAGCTCGCCAGTACGGTGCAGCACGTCCAGGATCGCGCCGACCGAACCCGGATCGACCCGGTCGGGGTCTCGTGGCGGTCCGGCCGGCGCCGGCGTGGCCAGGTCGATCACGACCAACGCGGGGTCCCCGGGCCCTGCGCCACGCAGGATCGCCGTCACCTCCGCGGGCAGCGCCACCCGATCGGGGCCCACCGGGACCAGCACATGCTCGGCCAGCAGCCAGTCGATCGGGCTGCGCGCCGCATCGGGGACCCGACGCGCGTCGGCCACGGTGCCGATCACCGGCCCCGCCAGCAGCCGATCCAGCACCCCGGGGACCCCTGGTGGCGCGCCCCTGATCAGGACCCTCAGCGACCCGGGTTCCGTCGCGAAGCCCGCGACCACGGGGTCCAGGGCCGCCACCCGTGGGCCCCGGTCGGGCGGAACCATCAGGTCGCGGGCCGCCCCGACCAGGTGCAGCGTCCGGTCGGTGCCCCAGAGCAGCGCCTCGGCGCGCAGGGTGGCGATGGCCGCACGGGCGTGGGCCCGGGCCTCCAGTTCCGACAGGTGCGGGCGCAGCAGCGCGGCCAGGGCGCCGGGCCGGACCGGATCACCGGTCAGCGCCGCGCCCAGGATGACGTGCAGGGTCCGCTGGTCGTACCCGCGCAGGGCAGCAGCCACGCTGGCCGGCGACCCGGCACGCTGGGCCAGCGTCGTCAGGTCGACCGGCATCGGGTGCAGCAGATCCGGGCGCGCGAGCACCAGGGCGGCCAGTTGCTGGTCGGTACGGGCGCGCAGGTCGTCTGCGAGGCTGCGCATCACGCGAGGTCAGTCCCGCAGCTCGCGGGCGGCGATCTGGGCGCGCGCCCGACCGCGGCCGTTGCGCAGCAGGCCGACCAGGATCAGCGCCAGGCCGACGCCCCAGAGCATCGCCAACCACCAGAACATGCTGGGCAACTCGATGTCGGAGACCAACGGCAGCAGTGCCACCAGCGTCAGCAGCATGCCGATCGCAGTCACGACCAGCCCGGTGCGGATCAGGCGATCGCCCGGGCGGCGCGGGTCAGGCATCGAGGTCGTCGGCCACCGCGCGGAGCACAGCCGCGACCTTGCGGGCCTTGGGATCAGCAGGGAAGCGACCCTTGCGCAGGTCGTTGCCGACGTCGTCGAGCAGCTTGTTCAGGGTCTCGACGATGATGGCCATGTCCTCGGCGGGCTTGCGCTTGGCCTTGACCACCGAGGCGGTGGGCTCGAGAACCTTCAGCGACAGCGCGGTCTTGCCCTTCTTGCCATCGACCACGCCGAACTCCACCCGGGTCCCGCCCTTGAGGCTCGTCACGCCGGCGGGCAGGGAGTTTCCATGGAGGAAGACGTCCTCGCCCTCGTCGGAGGTCAAGAAGCCGAAGCCCTTGTCCGTGTCGTACCACTTGACCTTGCCGGTGGGCACTGTGAACTCCTGGGTGTGCGTGGGAACTGCAACGCTCCAGCGTAGCCCGGCTCGGTGCCGGTGCCCCAATCCCGGGATCCCCGGGCGGGCCAGGGGTGCGGCTCGGGGCGGCCGCGAGGTCAGCGGGGGACGAGCTGGAAGAACCAGTAGCCGCGTTGGCCGTTGGGCTCGGCCGAGGCGATCACCTGCAGGGTGAACCCGGTGCCCTCGGTGGCGACCTGCTCGGGGAACGTGAACCGGTAGTAGGTGTCGGTCAGCCCCGATGCCAGCGACTGCCCGGCGATGCTCACCGACCAGCCGCCCTCGGCCACCACGGGATCGACCGAGATCCCGACGGTCCCACCGGGGGACACCTCCAGGGAGGCGATGCCCTCGCCCTTGCCGGCCTTGTCCAACACGTCCTGTGCGCACTCCGCGGGGGTCAGCCCACCGACCTCGGCGTGCGCCCAGCACAGGGCTTGGACGTGCTCGCTGGCCGTTCCCGACCAGACGGTCACGCCCGGGTTGGGCTTCTCGCATCCGGACAGGAGCAGCGGGGACAGGACTACGGCGGCGATCGCCAGAGAACGGCGCGGCGACTTCATGGGGGTAGCCTAGCTTCGTGGTGGCGGACCGCCCCACCCGGCCGGTGGCCGGTCGGCACGACCCGGGAAGTCCCATGACCGAGACCACGCCCGTGCGCCCCCGCAGGGCCCCTGCCCTCGACGCCGCGTGCCGTGACGCCGTGGAGCTCGCGCGCACTGCCGTGCTCGAGATCGTGCCCGAGGACCACGTCGGTGCGCATCTGAGCGTGATCGCCGAGGACGACCGGGTCGTGACTCACCGGTTCTCCTGCCTGGACCCCGGCTACCGGGGCTGGGTGTGGGCGGTGACCGTGGCCAGGGCGTCGCGGGCCAAGACCGTGACCGTCGCCGAGATCGCCATGCTCCCCGGGCCCGGCGCCCTGGTCGCCCCGCCCTGGCTGCCGTGGAGCGAGCGGCTCGAACCCGGTGACCTCGGGGTCGGCGACGTACTGCCCACCGAGGCCGATGATCCCCGGCTCGCGCCCGGATGGTCGGGCCTGGACGACCTGGCGGCTGCCTCCGACGAGCCCGGGCTGCGTCCCAACGGATGGGAGATCGGGATCGGCCGGCGCCGGGTGCTCTCCCCCGAGGGTCGTGACGACGCAGCCACTCGCTGGATCTCCGGGGACACCGGCCCGCAAGCCGCGATGGCCCGCTCGGCCCCGGGTACGTGCAGCACCTGCGGGTTCCTGATGCCGATCGGGGGCCCCACCGGGTCCGCATTCGGGGTGTGTGCCAACGGGATGTCCCCTGCGGATGGCCGGGTGGTCGCGCTGACCTACGGCTGCGGTGCCCATTCCGAGGCCACCCCGGAGCGCACCGCGGATCGCCCCAGGGGCTGAGCGCAGTGGACCCGCGGGCCCGTCGTTTCCTCACCCTGGCAGTCCTGCTCGGTCTGGTCGTGCTCACCCTGCTCGCTGCGCTGCGCTGATCCCGGCCCGGGAGTGCGGGTTAGGGTGCTGTCATGTCCGATCCGCAGGCGCCGCTGGACCCCGCAGAGGGCAACCTCGTCGCGGCGGCGATCGCGGGGATCGTCGCCTGGCTGGTGGCCGGGGTCGTCCTGCTGACCCAGCGCGACAGGTTGGCCGAGAGCGGGGCGTCCTGGTGGGTCGCGACCGCCGGGGCCGGCGTGCTCGTTGGGCTGGTGCAGCTGGGGATCTACCTGCAGCGGGACCGCCTGCGCCGCGCTCGGCGGGCCCGATCCACACCGACGCCTACGGCCGGCGTGGGTCCGCGCGTCGACCCGCCCACCTGAGCATGGGTCCGAGGAAGCATCGTCGGCGCCTGCTGGCAGGGGTGGGCGCAGCCCTGGTGCTCGGGCTGACCCCCGGCGCGACGGGTGCTGCGGGTGCCCCAGTGCGGGGGGCAGTGATCAGTGCCGGCGACGAGGTCCTGTGCGAGTTCGACACGGGTGTGCTGCCCGAGGTCAGCGGGATCGCTCTGTCCGCCCAGCACCCCGACACCCTGTGGATGACCAACGACTCCGGTGGCGGTCCCATGCTCTACGCCCTGGACACCACCGACTGCTCGATCCGGGCCACGCTGCGCCTGCTGGACACCCCGGCTCGCGACCACGAGGCGCTGGCGATCGGCCGGGACGCCCAGGGCCGGGACGTCATCTGGGTCGGGGACCTCGGGGACAACCAGGACTCCTGGCCGTATGCGCGCATCCACAAGGTGATCGAGCCCGAGCGGCTGCGTGATGCGGACGTGCCGGTGACCACCTACCGGTTCACCTACCCCGACGGACCGGTGGACGCCGAGGCGCTGATGGCCGACCCCGAGAAGGAACGGCTCTGGGTGATCTCCAAGCAGGCCGGAGTCGGCGGGATCTTCCGGCTGCCCCGTCCGATGAGCGACGCGCAGATGCCGATGCAGGCCACCCGGATCGGCGACGCCCGTGCGCTGGTCACCGACGCGGCGATGGCCCCCAACGGCAAGCGGTTCGTGGTGCGTGACTACCTGTCGGCCGAGGTGTTCGCCGGCAGGCCGCCCGGGCAGGCGCAGGCCCGGTTCGGGCTACCCCTGCAACCGCAGGGCGAGTCCGTCACCTGGACCGCCGACGGGCGCAGCCTGCTGATCGCCTCCGAGCGGTCCGGGCAGCTGATCCGGGTCGACGTCCCGGCCACGGCACTGGGCACCGATGGGGGCGTCGCCGGGGTCCTGCCCCGGGTGGCCGGGTTCGACATCTACCCCGTCGTGCGGGTGGTCGCGGTGGCCCTGGCGGCGTTCGTGGCGCTGATCGTGCTGCGCCGGTCCGCACGCCGCCGGCGCCGGCGCTAGAACCGGTGCCGCTCAGGCCAGCGCGGCCACCACATGGTCGATGCTGCGGGTCAGCGCCGCGACGTCGTCGGGGTCGATCGAGGGGAACATGGCCACGCGCAACTGGTTGCGACCCAGTTTGCGGTACGGCTCGGTGTCCACGATCCCGTTGGCCCGAAGGGCCTTGGCCACGGCGCTGGCGTCGATCGAGTCGTCGAAGTCGATGGTGCCCACGACGTTGCTGCGCTTGGCCGGATCCACCACGTAGGGGGTCGCGAACTCGCTGGCCGCCGCCCAGCCGTAGAGGGTGTCGGCGGACTGGGCGGTCCGGGCGGTGGTGAAGGCCATGCCGCCCTGGGCGTTGAACCAGTCGATCTGCTCGGCCATCATCAGGATGGTCGCCAGGGCCGGGGTGTTGTAGGTCTGCTCCAGCCGCGAGTTGTCCAGCGCGATCTTGAGGTCCAGGAACGCCGGCACCCAGCGCCCGGACGCGGCGATCGACTCGATCCGCTCGATAGCGGCCGGCGAGAGCAGTGCGAACCAGATCCCGCCGTCGGAGGCGAAGCACTTCTGCGGGGCGAAGTAGTAGGCGTCGAACTGCGCCGGGTCCACGGCCAGGCCGCCGGCCGCCGACGTGGCGTCGAAGGCCATCAGCGCGTCGGCGTCGGCGCCGGCCACCCGGGTCGGGGTGATCGCCACACCGGTGGAGGTCTCGTTGTGCGGGCTGCCGTAGAGGTCGATCCCGGGCTCGGCGGTGAACTCCGGTGCGTCCCCGGGCTCGGAGGTGAGCACCGTCGGGGCGCCCAGGTGCGGGGCGGTCTTCGCGGCCTTGGCGAACTTGGAGCCGAACTCGCCGAACGTCAGGAACTGGGCGCGGTCGCGAATCAGGCCGAATGTGGCCGCATCCCAGAACGCCGTGGACCCGCCGTTGCCCAGCATGACCTCGTACCCCTCGGGCAGGGCGAACAGCTCGACCAGTCCGGCCCGCACCCGGGCGACCTGGGAGCGCACGGTCTTCTGCCGGTGCGAGGTGCCCAGGATCGAGGTCGCCGCCCCGCGCAGGGCGTCGACCTGCTCGATGCGGACCTTCGAGGGGCCGCAGCCGAACCGACCGTCGGCAGGGAGCAGGTCGGCGGGGATCGTGATGGTCGTCGGGTCAAGCGGCGTGCTCACCGTGGTGTCCTTCGCGTGGGAGGTGGGGTGGGGGTCGTGCTGATGGGGCAACGAGCCGGGCGAGGTCAGGCCGAGTACCCCGGGTAGTGCAGGCGCTTGGCCAGCGGTGCGAGGCCGCCCTCGTAGGGGTTGAGCATCCAGTCCTGCCAGCCGTTGACCTCCTCGGGATGGCGGGGGCCGGGACCCTTGTAGAGCGCAGAGGGCCGCACGAGGCGCCCGGTGCGCTTCTGCTCCAGGATGTGGGCGCTCCACCCGGCCAGCCGGGCGCTGGTGAACATGGCCGGGAACATGCTGGCCGGGACCTCGGCGAAGTCCAGGATGATGGCGGCCCAGAACTCGACGTTGGTCTCCAGGACGCGGTCGGGGCGACGCTCGCGCAGCTCGGCCAGCGCCGCCTGCTCCAGGGCCTCGGCCACCTCGTAGCGCGGGGCGTCGAGCTCCTTGGCCGTGCGGCGCAGGACCTTGGCCCGCGGGTCCTGGGCGCGGTAGACGCGGTGGCCGAAGCCCATGAGCCGCTCACCGCGATCCAGGACACCCTTGACGTAGGCCCGGGCGTCGCCGGAGTCCTCGATCTCCTCGATCATGTGCAGCACGCGGCTCGGGGCACCGCCGTGCAGTGGGCCCGACATCGCACCCACGCCACCGGAGATCGCCGCGGCGACGTCGGCGCCGGTGGAGGCGATCACCCGGGCGGTGAACGTGGAGGCGTTCATGCCGTGCTCGGCGGCGGACACGAAGTACGCATCCACTGCGCGCACGTGCTGGGGATCAGGCTCACCGCGCCAGCGGATCATCATCCGCTCCACGACGGTGCGGCCCTTGTCGATCTCGGCCTGCGGGGTCATCGGCTGCCCGACCCCACGCGCGGCCTGGGCGACGAAGGACATGGCCATCACCGACACCCGGGCGAGGTCCTCGCGGGCCTGCGAATCGTCGATGTCCAGCAGGGGCTTGAGCCCCCAGGCCGGCGCCAGCATCGCGATCGCCGACTGGACATCGACGCGGACGTCGCCGGAGTGGACGGGGATGGGGTAGGCCTCGGCCGGGGGTAGACCCGGGTTGAACTCCGCATCGACGAGCAGGCCCCAGACCTGGCCGAAGGTTACCCGGCCGACGAGGTCCTCGATGTCCACGCCGCGGTAGCGCAGTGCCGAGCCCTCCTTGTCCGGTTCGGCGATCTGCGTCTCGAATGCGATGACGCCTTCAAGGCCGGGGACGAAGTCGGTCATGGAGCACTCCTGCGCACACGTGGGGAGTCGGGTGCGCTCATTGTCCCCGATGCGGGCCGTGCTGACGCCCGCACCCCCCGTCGGGCCGACCCGCAGGCGTGCCGGCCCCCTCGTCGGGCGACCCGGTGGCGTGCGCGGGGCGATACTGGGGCCATGGTCGAGCCCGTGGCTGTCGAACGCATCGAGTACCTGCGCGCCCCGATCGAGGGGTTCGAGGTGGACAGCGTGCCGCCGGCGCCCTTGGACCTGTTCCGCTCCTGGTTGGCCGACGCGGTCGCGGCGGGGCTGCCGGAGCCGAACGCCGCGAGCCTGGCGACCGTGAACGGCCGCGGCGAGCCCTCGATGCGGATGATGCTGATCAAGATCGTCGACTCGCGCGGGTTCTGCTTCTTCACCAACCACGGCTCGCGCAAGGGTCGTGACCTCGAGGCCGGCGGGCGCGCCGCCCTGCTGTTCGGGTGGCACGGGATGCACCGGCAGGTCTCGGTGCGCGGGGTGGCGCAGCGGCTGCCGCGCGCGGAGTCGGCCGAGTACTTCGACTCCCGGCCGCGGGCGGCCCAGGTGGGTGCGTGGGCCAGCCAGCAGAGCCAGGAGGTGGCCCGCGCCGTTCTCGACGAGCGGGTCGCCGGGCTCACCGAGCACTTCGGCACCGAGGAGCCGATCCCGATGCCGGAGAATTGGGGTGGCTACGTCCTGGTGCCCGAGGCGGTGGAGTTCTGGGTGGGTCGGTTCTCCCGGCTGCACGACCGGATCGAGTACCGGCGGACCTCGCCGGGCGGCCTGGACGACGCGAACGCGTGGCAGCGCCGCCGGTTGTCGCCGTAGTGACCGCCGGCGGCCGCTGTGGTGGGCAGGCGTCCGGGCGCCGGCTCAGAGCTGGCCGAGCAACTCGACCTTCTTGGCCTCGAAGTCCTCGGGTGTGATCGCCCCGCTGTCGCGCAGGACGGCCAGCCGCGCGATCGTGTCGGTGATCTCCTGGGCTGACGGGCGTTCGACGAGTGGGGCCAACGCCGGGTCCTGTTGCGCAGCCAGGACGGCCTCGGCGATGGTGCGTGCGTCCTGCTGCTCGAAGAGCTGCTTCTCGTTGAGGATGGCGCGGCGGAACTCCATCGGCTTGCGCATGGCGGTGTAGGTGATGTCGGACTGGTCGGCGGCGGTGCTGACCCGCAGCGTGCCGAAACCCAACCATCGGCCCACGAGTGGCTCCTCGATGGTGATGTCGTTGATCTTCTCCAGAGCCGAGCCGTCCGCGGACTTGTTCAGGATCCCGCTGACCTTGAGCACCTTCTGATTGGTCACGAAGTAGTGCTCGGACCACCACGCGACGAAGGCGCTGCCCACCATGACCACGCCCACGAGCAGGGCCAGCAGCCCGCCCCAGAGCAGCAGGGTGTCCAGCCAGCTCAGATCGGTGATCACCGTGCCGACCAGCGCCGCGAGCCCACCGATCACGAACAGCGACCCGGTGACCGTCGCGAAGAACGGCGCGATCCAGTGCTTGTGCGTCTCGTAGACGACTTTCTCGTTGTTCGCGAGCAGGGACTCGAGGTAGCTCACGTGTGCCTCCTGAATGCGCTGGATCGCCGCCGATCCGACTGGGGGCAGGGTAGCGCGAAGCGGCTGGGAGCCAGGCCCGGTGCCACACTGTGGCCGTGGCGGCCGGCGCATTGGTGGTGGAGGGCCTGACGAAGTCGTTCGGCGACCTCGCAGTCCTGCGCGGCCTGAGCCTGCGGGTCCAGCCGGGGCGGATCCTGGGCTTCCTCGGCCGCAACGGTGCGGGCAAGACCACCACGATGCGCATCATCTTCGACCTGCTGGACGCCGACGCCGGCAGCGTCCAGTACGGCGGGCGGTCGCTGAACAGGGAGCTGCGTCAGGGATTCGGGTACATGCCCGAGGAGCGCGGCCTCTACGCGAAGATGCCGGTGATCGCGCAGCTGGTGCACTTCGGCCGGTTGGCGGGCATGAGCCGCCGGGAGGCCCGAACGGCCGCGATGGCGTGGCTGGAGCAGCTCGGCCTGGCCGATCGCGCCCGCGACCGGGTGGACACGCTCTCGCACGGCAACCAGCAGCGCGTGCAGTTGGCCGCAGCCCTCGTGCACAGCCCCCAGGTGCTGATCCTCGACGAGCCGTTCACCGGCCTGGACCCGGTGGGGGTGTCCGAGATGGGGGCGGTGCTGCGCCAGGCTGCCGCGCAGGGGGCCACCATCCTGTTCTCGTCGCACCAGCTCGAACTCGTCGAGGACCTGTGCGTGGACGTGGCGATCATCAATGCCGGGCGCACGGTCGCCCACGGGGACCTCGCCGAGATCCGCGGCAGGGCCGGCTACCGGCGGGTCGAGGTGACCGTCGGTGGGCGGCCGTGGGTGCCGGACCGACCCGGAGCGGTGCCGATGGGGGGCGAGCGGCCGCACGTGCTCGTCCCCGCCGGGGTCAGCGCCGAGGAGCTGCTCGCCGAGGCCGCCGGCCGGGGACCGATCACGTCCTTCCGCTACGAGGCGCCGTCGCTGGCTGACCTGTTCCATGACGCGGTGTCGGCCCCGCCGGTCAGCTCGTCGATCGGTCCGGGGCTGGGCCGTGGCTAGCGGCACGCTGCTGATCGCGCGGCGGGAGTTCGTGGAGCGCGGACGCAGCCGGGTCTTCCTCGGGGTCCTGATCGGGTCGATGCTCGTCACGTTGGTCGGCATGTTCGCGATCTCGCTGGTGGGCCGGCCGGTGGAGTCGGTGACGGTCACCGTGGCCGGCGACTCCCCGGCGGGGTTGGTGGCCGGGGTGCTGGCTGCCGCGGACGCCGCGGGGGTGCAGTTGGTGGTCGGCACCTCGCCCACGGGCGAACAGGGTCGCGAGGATGTCCGGTCCGGGATGGTCGATGCCGGCCTGATCGACGGCACGACGATCGTGTCGGTCGGGGCACCGCCGCCCTGGGTGGACGCGGTGCTGCGCAGCGCGGCGACCTCGGCCGCCCGGCTGGAGGTGGCCGCCGATCTGGGGCTCTCCCCGGGCGCCCTGGCCCGGGTGATCACCCCGGTGGAGGTCATCGTGGAGGACCTGGGCACGGCTGTGGTTGTCGACCAGCTGGTGCGCGCACGGGGGGCGGCGGCGTTCGCCAGCGTCGTGATCCTGTTCGTGATGGTGATGGCCTTCGGGCAGTTCGTGGGCTCGGCCGTGGTCGAGGAGAAGCAGAACCGGGTCGCCGAACTCGTGCTGGCCAAGGTCTCGACCGCCGCCATGCTGACCGGCAAGGTGATCGGGGTCGGCGGCCTGGGCCTGATGCAGCTGGCGTTGCTCGGGCTGACCTACCTGTTCGGGCTCAGCGCCTTCGGCCAGGACTCCGCCGGCCTGGACCTGTTCCGCCTCGGCTGGTCGTCGCTGGCCTGGCTGGCGCTGTGGTTCGTGATCGGGTACGCGATGTACAGCTTCGTGTTCGCCACGATGGGAGCGACCGTGTCCCGGCTGGAGGACCTGCAGGCGTTGACCTACGTGCCCTCGGTGCTGCTGCTGCCGGCGTACGGCGTGGCGGCCATGTCCCTGACCGGGGAGTCGAACCCACTGCTGGCGCCGTTCTCGATGGTCCCGCTGTGGTCGCCGCTGCTGATGCCCTTCCGGATCGTCACCGGGGACGCCGCGTGGTGGGAGGTGCTGGTGGCCCTGATCGGGTCGGCGGCGTTCGTCGGGCTGCTGGTGTGGTTCGGCGCCCGGGTGTACCGCGGGGCTGCGCTGCGCCGCGGCGACCGGGTGAGCCTGCGGGAGGCCTACCGCGCCGGCTGACCGCCCGCGGCGCGGTCAGCGGACGGTGTGCTCGTAGACGACCAGCTCGGTGGCCTTCACCGACACCCACACGGGCACCCCTGGACCGAGCCCGAGTTCGGCCACGGCCGCGGGGGTGACATCGGCGATGATCGGCGGCGTCCCGTCGATGGTCAGGCGCACCCGCTCGGTGCGCATGGACAGGCTCGTGACGGTCGCGGGCCAGGTGTTGCGCGCGCTGCCGCCCTGCGGGGCGCGCGTGCTCACCACGACCGCGCTGGGCCGCGCCGCCACCAGAACCGCACCCGGGTTCGGGTGCTCGGCGACCAGCAGCGAGCCGCCGCCGTCGAGGTCCACGCGCCCGTCGCGGGCCCGGCCGGCGTAGAGGTTGAGCCCGACCAGCTTCGCGACGTACTCGGTGGCCGGGCGCCGGGTCACCTCCGCAGGGGTCCCCTCCTGCACGATCACCCCGCCCTCGATGACCAGCAGCCGATCAGCCAGCACCAACGCCTCGACGGGATCGTGGGTGACGAGCAGGCAGGCGCCCGGGAACCCGGCCAGGTGTCGGCCGAGTTCCTCCCGCACGTCCAGGCGGGTGCGCGCGTCGAGTGCCGCCAGGGGCTCGTCGAGCAGCAGCAGGCCGGGCTCGCGAGCCAGGGCGCGCACCAGTGCGACCCGTTGGGCCTGCCCACCGGAGAGCGTGGCCGGGCGGCGGTCGGCCAGGGCGGTGAGGTCCAGACGCTCGAGCCAGGCCCGAGCCTCCCGGCGGGCGGCAGCGCGGCCACCACCCCGGGCCCGGGCGGCGAAAGCGACGTTGTCCACCACGCTCAGGTGCGGGAAGAGTCGGTAGTCCTGGAACACGTACCCGATCGGCCGGTCGGCGGGGTCCACGAAGGCGCCGGTCAGGTCCGCATCGTCGAGGATCTGCCCGTCGAGGCTGACCCGTCCGGCGCGCAGCGGGACCAGTCCAGCCAGCGCGCGCAGCAGCGTGGACTTGCCTGACCCGTTCGGGCCCAGCACGCCGAGCACCTCCCCGGGCGCTGCATGGAAGCGGACCCCGAGGGTGAACCCACCGCGTGTGACGGTCGCCTCGACGGCCAGGCCGGTGGCACCCGGGTCCGCGGTCATGCCAGCGCCCCGCCGCGCAGCCAACGGTCGCGCAGAGCCACGAGCACGGCCACCGACACCGCCAGCAGGACCAGGCTCAACGCGATCGCGGCCTCCGGGTCGGTGTCCAGGGCGTAGTAGACCGCGATCGGCATGGTCTGGGTCCGGCCCGGCAGGCTGCCCGCGAACGTGATGGTGGCCCCGAACTCGCCGAGCGCCCGCGCCCAGCACAGCACGGCGCCGGCCACCAGCGACGGCCCGAGCAGGGGCAGCGTGACCAGGCGGAAGGTGGTCAGCCGGGACGCGCCGAGGGTGGCGGCGGCCTCGTCGTACCCCCGGTCGGCCGCGCGCAGCGCCCCTTCGACGGTGACGATCAGGAAGGGCATCGCCACGAACGTCTCGGCCATGACCACCGCCAGCGGGCTGAACGGGATCGTGAGGCCGAACCACTGGTCCAGGTGGCGCCCGACCAGCCCGGTGCGCCCGAACGCCAGCAGCAGCGCGACCCCGCCGACGACCGGGGGCAGCACCAGGGGGAGGGTGACCAGCGCCCGGAGCACCCGGATCCCGGGCAGTGCGGTGCGGGCCAGCAGCCAGGCCAGAGGCACGCCGACCAGCACGGAGAACGCGGTGGCCGCCGTCGAGGTCCACAGCGACAGCGTCAGGGCCTCGCGGGTGCCCGGCGCGAGCAGGATCTCGCCGAGGCGGCTCCACGGGGCCCGGATCACCAACCCGGCCAGCGGCAGGAGCAGGAAGGCGACGGCCACGAGGGCTGGAGCCATCAGGAGTGCGGGGGCGCCGCGCTCGCCCCGGTCGCTGCCGGCGCGGCGGGCGCGCTCACCGGCCGACAGCCGGGTCGGCGTCCGAGTGCTCATCGAGTGGCCGGGGCCCGAGTTGCCGGGGCGAATCCGGCGGACTGGAGCACTGCCTGGCCGCGCTCGGAGCGGACCTCGTCGACGAAGGCCTGGGCAGCTGCCCTGGTGGGGCCCTCGGTGAGCACGGCGATCGGGTAGGAGGTGGACGCGTTCACGTCCGCTGGGATCGAGATGCGCGCGACGTCGTCGCCGGCGGCCACCACATCGCTGACGTACACCAGGCCCGCATCCACCTCGCCGATCCGGACCTTGGTCAGGACCGCCTTCACGTCGGGTTCCAGGGTCACCGGGGCGATCGCGACGTCGGCGTTGGCGAGCACCTTCTGGGCCACCGTGCCGCAGGGCACCTGCTCCTGGCACAGGGCCACCTTCACCGCCGGATCGGCCAGGTCGGCCAGGGAGGCGACCCCGCCGGGATTGCTCGGGGGCACGGCGATGGCCAGTGTGTTGGTCGCGAACGTGACGGCGGTGGCGGCGGTGCCGGCCTCGATCACCTGATCCATCGCCGAGGCGCTGGCTGGGGCGAACACGTCCGCCGGTGCGCCAGTGGTGATCTGGGTCGCCAGTGCCGAACTTCCTGCGAAGCTGAACGTCACGGTGGTCCCGGGGTGGTCGCTCTCCAGTTGCGCGCCGATCGTGGTGAACGGTTCGGTCAACGAGGCCGCGGCGAACACGAGGATCTCCCCAGTGATGGTGTCGGTGGCGTGCCCCGACGCCGAGGACGCCTCCGGAGCGCTGCCGCAACCCAGCAGGCAACCTCCGGCCAGCAGGCACACGGCGAGCACGCGGGAGGGAGGATGGCGACGCACGGTGACTCCTAGTCCGGGTGCCGATGACGGGCAGCCGGGATCTCCACCGCGACGTTCGTGGACTTGACGGTGGCCACGGCGAGCACGCCGGGCTCGAGGCCGAGCTCGTCAGCGGCCTCCCGGCTGAGCAGCGACACGATCCGGTGCGGACCCGACTGGATCTCCACTTGGGCCATCACCGTGTCGCGTACGACGCGGGTGACCAGGCCGGTGAATCGGTTGCGGACCGAGGCAGCCACCACTGCATGGCTCTCGTCCCCGCCTGTGCTGGCAGCCAACTCCTGGGCCAGGCGGGCCAACTGCGCACCGCGGACGACGAGCCGGCCCGCGGGGTCGGTCTCGGTGTCGATGCGACCGGCTTCGGCCCAGCGTCGCACCGTGTCGTCGCTGACGCCGAGCAAGTCCGCGGCCTCCCGGATCCGGTAGGTTCCCATGTCGGCCACTGTAGCCGCAGGTGCGGAGACCTCGCGCTCGGACGCCCTCTTGTGCGGCGTTCACAGCAGACCGCAGCCGTATCCGAGGAAGGCGCGTCCATCGCGTCGGGCCGCTGCGCGCCCCCGTCGGCTGTGGCTCAGCCGCCGGCGAACGGGGGCAGCACGTCGATGACCGCATCGCCGGTCAGGACGCGGTCCGAGGCCGGGTCCAGACGCTGACCGTCGAGCAGCAACGAACTGATCGCCAGGACGTCGCCGAAGCGCGGCGGCAGGTCGGCCACCAGTCCGGCGAGGACCTCGTGCGTGGGCCCCGCGGGTCGGGTGACCTCGCTGCGTCCGGCGGCCTCCCGGGCCGCGGCGAACAGCTGGAACCGCACGCGACCGACCTCTCCCGGGGCTGGGATTGCGGGCATGCTCAGCCGCCGATCGCGGACATGGGCCGGTCGGGCTGCGCGAAGGCGGGGGCGTCGATGCCATGGCCGGCCCGCTTGCGCCCGACCTCGCCGACCATGGCGGCGGCCAGGTCCGCATCGGTGGCATCGCCGCGCAGCAGGTCGCGCAGGCCGGCCTCGCGCTGGGCGAACAGGCAGGAGCGCCAGTGCCCGTCGGAGGTCAGCCGGACCCGGTCGCACGCGCTGCAGAACGGGTCGGTCACCGAGCCGACGATGCCCACGGTGGCCGGGCCCCCGTCGACCAGGAACTCCTCAGCTGGTGCCGACCCGCGCCCCGGGACCGGCGCCAGCAGGAACCCGGCCTGCGCCAGGTGGTCGAGGATCTCCTCGCGGGTGACCATCATCGCCCGGTTCCAGCCGTGCTGGGGGTCCAGTGGCATCTGCTCGATGAACCGCAGCGACAGATCCTCGTCCAGCGCCCAGCGCAGCAGGTCGGGCGCCTCATGGTCGTTCACGCCGCGCATCAGCACCGTGTTGATCTTGATCGGCGCCAGGCCGGCGGTGCGCGCCGCCGCGATGCCGGCCAGGACGTCGTCGAGCCGGTCGCGCAGGGTGAGCCGCGTGAACGTCTCCGGACGCCTCGTGTCGCACGAGATGTTGACCCGGGCCAGGCCGGCCTCGGCCAGCGGACCGGCCAGCCTGGTCAGCGCCAGGCCGTTGGTGGTCACCGACAGATGCGGGGCCTTGGGCAGCGCGGACAGGCGGGCGACGATCTCGACGACCTCGGGTCGGATCAGCGGCTCGCCGCCGGTCAGGCGGACCTCGGTGATGCCCAGTTCCGTGGCGATCCGCACGACTCGGACGATCTCCTCGACGGTCAGCTGCTCCGCGCTCGGCAGCCACGGCAGGCCCTCGGCGGGCATGCAGTAGGTGCAGCGCAGGTTGCACCGGTCGGTCAGCGAGACGCGCAGGTCGCGGTGCACCCGGCCGAACCGGTCCACCAGCCCAGCGGGGGGGTCGGGCTCGGTCTCAGCAGGGGTGGCCAGGCTCGGCACGGTGTCCTCCTCGACGTTGGCTGAGCTGTGCGTGAGCGGGTCGGAGGAGTTGGGCTCGGGGGTGGTCATGGGCAGTTCACCCACTCGTCGCTGCCATCGGCGAAGCGTTGGTTCTTCCAGATCGGCAGGCGCGCCTTGGCCTCGTCGACCAGCCAGGCGCAGGCCTCGAACGCAGCAGCGCGATGGGCGGCGCTGACCGCGACCACGAAGGCCATGTCGCCGATGGCGAGGTCGCCGACCCGGTGCCGGGCCGCCGCACCGAGCACGCCCGGGCGGCCCTGGGCCTGCGCGACCACCTCGGCCAGGATCAGCCCGGCGTCCGGGTGGCCCTCGTAGTGCAGGGCGGTGACGACACGGCCGTGGTCGTGGTCGCGGACGACTCCGGCGAAGGTGACGACGGCGCCCGCGGTGGTGGTGACGACCTCGTCGGCGACCTCCGCCTCGGTCAGTGGGGTAGCCCGGACCAGCGCCTCGGGCGCGGTCGTGGGT
>JBAVKQ010000107.1:0-3583 GCA_049688395.1 Candidatus Nanopelagicales bacterium | reverse complement strand
GCGCGCAGGCGGTCGCGCACGGCGGGCAGGCGGTCGCGCTCGGACCGCGGGCGGTCGCGGGCGGCGTGGCGGAAACCGGCCCCGGCTGAGATGGCACCAGGACAGCGTGGATCCGGGGTCTCGGCTCGGCGGCCGCTGTCGCCACGCGTGCGACGACGGCGGCGGGTCTTCGGCCTGTCGGTGCTGGCCAGCCTCGTGGCATTCCTCTCCCTCGGCCTGGCCGCGACCGGACTGCTCGGCGTGCTCTGGCCGATCGAGACCGGACCGCAGCGGATCACCGGAGTCACCCAGCCACCAGGCACGCCCTGGGCGGGCGCCCAACCCGAGTTCGGGGTCGACATCTCCTTCCCCCAGTGCGGTCGCCGGCTGGGTGACCTCGACGGCGGCTACGCGATCGTCGGCCTCGACGGGGGGATGCCCGACCGGCCGAATCCCTGCTTCGCCGAGCAGTGGCGATTCGCCATGCGCCAGACCGGGGCCGCGGTCTACGTGAACACCGCGGACAACGGTCGGGGCGACCCACGCGACGTCGGCCGCCGGGCCGCCGAGGGAGATCTGGAAGCCCTGGCCGAGCAGGGCGTCGCGGAGGGCACACCGGTGTGGTTGGACGTCGAGTTGCCCGAGGTGTGGAAGGGGGCGCCCGCACGGCACCGGGCCGTGATCACCGAACACCTGCGCGTGCTGGCTGCGGCGGGCCACCCGGTGGGAATCTACTCCGCGAGCGCGCTGTGGGCCGAGATCACCGACGGAGCCAAGGTGGACGTGCCGACCTGGGTGGGGATCGGCACGGCGAGCAAGGCCCGCGCCAGCCGGGTCTGCGCCGCGGAATCGTTCGGCGGCCGGGCCCCGGCGATCGTCCAGCGGATCGGCACCGGCAGCGACGGCCGCCCCCTGGACCGCAATCTCACCTGCCCGGGAACCGACCTGACCGGCCTGATCCGGCCGAACTGAGCCGACCGAACTGAGCCGACCGAACTGAGCCGACCCCGGCCGTCGCCCTACTCGTGCGTGGACCCCGGCTCCACGCCGGGCAGCACGACCGGCGCGATACGGCAGGCGTCCCCCATCTCGGCGGCCGGGGCCTCGTGGCCGACCCGGAGGTGGTCGTACCGGTCAGCGTGGCGCCCCATGAATCCGTCGACGTACCAGCAGCTCGGGATCACCGACACGCCGGCCTCCTCGGCGGCATCCAGAGTGAACCGAACGAGCGCTGCGGCGATCCCCCGGCCCTCGTAACCGGGAGTGGTGGCTGTGGAGTAGATCTCCCAGACCCCGTCGGCCACCGCCACCGCGGCCCGACAGACCGCAACACCATCCAACGTGGCGGTGAACAGGGTCGGATTCGCGCGGGTCAGAACCAGTTCAGCGGCAGGCATGGGACCAACGCTAAACGCTGGGCGCCGCCCCTGCAGCCGC
Organism: Candidatus Nanopelagicales bacterium; assembly: GCA_049688395.1. Classification (GTDB taxonomy): domain Bacteria; phylum Actinomycetota; class Actinomycetes; order S36-B12; family CAIYMF01; genus Prado023. The sequence continues at coordinate 2,167 of JBAVKQ010000107.1, read as the reverse complement.
GATGCACCAGCGGGTTCACCCTGCTTCGCTGCGCCCCGCCCTCGGCGCGCCCCTCGGATCTGCAACCCGGAGCGCATCGGCCGTCGTAGAATCCACTGTCACCAACGACACATTCCTCACGAAAGGTCAGCAATGGACTTCAACGCGACAAACTTCTGGGACGTGCTCCTGTGGAGCCTTTTCCTCTTCATCTGGATCTCCTACATCTTCGTCTGGGTGCGCTGCCTGTTCGACATGTTCGGCGATCCGGGCCTGGGCGGCTTCGCCAAGGCGATCTGGGCCATCTTCTTCATCTTCTTCGGCCCGATCACCACGCTGATCTACCTGATCGTGCGTGGCAAGAGCATGCAGCAGCGCTCGATCGACAACTTCGAGAACGCCAAGGCCCAGCAGGATCGCTACATCCAGCAGGTGGCCGCCGCGGGCAAGTCGCCGGCCGAGCAGATCGCCGAGGCCAAGGGGCTGCTGGACTCCGGTGCCATCAACCAGCAGGAGTTCGCCGCGATCAAGGCGAAGGCCCTGGCCTGAGGCAGTCAGGTTCAGCAGCCGCTGAACACCACCGAGGGGCCCTGGACCGCCGCGTCCGGGGCCCCTCGGCATGTCGTGATCACCCGAGCCGACCCACCCGCAGGATGACGGGGTCGACCGGCGCCGGCGCATCGCGCACCGGGACCAGCTCGACGAGTTCGCCGGGCTGCACATGCGCCCAGCGGCCCAGGTCCCCGGTCACGACCACCCCGATGATCGGGTAACCGCCCATGGTCCCCGCATCCGGGCCGAGCAGCATCCAGTCCCCGCTGGGCAGGACCTGGATCGTCCCGGGCAGGACCCCGCAGGACAGCAGGCCCGGATCCGCAGGGGACGTTGGGCCACCGCAGGTCGCAGCCCGCAGTCGCACGCCGATCCGCGAGGTGTCCACCACTTCGACCACGCCCGGCCGCAGGGTCAGATGCGGACCGGCCACCACCCGCACGGCGGAGGACTCAGGAGCCATCCTCAGCACGTCGCCCACCGTGTCGGACTCCGGGTTGCTGCTGATCGGGAGCCGATCTCCACCCCGCACCGGCGGTGGGCCGAGGCCGTCGAGCACCGAGGTAGACCGCGATCCCAGGACCGGCGCGGGACGCAGGCCGCCCGCGACGGCCAGGTACAGCCGCCCCTCGGCGACCAGCTCCAACGACCTGCCGGGCGCCACCTCCAGCGAGGTCGCCAGCGGCACCGCTCGGCCATCGATCCACGCCCGTCCGCGACCGGTGACCGCTGCGGTGATCCGGGTGCCGGGGCGCAGCACGGCCCTGCCCACCAGCTCGAGCGACGCCTGACCCGGATCGCCACCCACGAGGAGTGCGCCCGCCGAATGCGCGGCACGATCGAAGGCTCCGCAGATCGGCACGCCGCTGGCCAGCCGCGCCCGCCCGAGGTCCTGGAAGAGCGCGGAGCCCGCCAGCTCCAGAACCTCGATCATTGATCCCCCCTCACACGAGGCGACCTCGATCACCGGTCCGCCTCGCGGAAAGTGACCTCGTCCCCGACAGCGAGCAGCGCCGGCCGGTCTGCCCGCGCGTCGAACAGGACCGTGTCCGTGCGCCCCACGAGTTGCCAGCCACCCGGGGAGGCCGACGGGTAGACCGCGCACATCCCCGCCGCCAGCGCCAGCGATCCGGCGGGCACGCGCGCCCTGGGGTCGGCTCGGCGCGCGATCGCGTGGAAGATCGGATCCGAGCAGGTCAGGTAGCCGAATCCGGGCGAGAAGCCCACCGCCGCCACCGTCCACGTGGCCGCGGCGTGCCGGGTGACGAGCTCCCGGGCACTCACACCGAGTGCCTGCGCCAGGTCAGCCAGGTCGGGACCGTCGTAGTGCACATCGATTCGATGCACGCGGCCGCCAGGAACGGCGCCCGCCCTGACGCTGTGTGCCGCGCCCCCGGCGGCCAATCGCGCACCCAGCTGCGCCGGGACCGGCCGGTCCGCGGGCTGATCGAAGACCACCAGGACGCTGGCCAGACCGGCGACCACCTCGGCCCCCGGCCAGCGGAGACGTGCCCGGGCAGCGATCCGCAGGACCCAGGTGGTCGCGGGCCCGCTGGCCCCGAGGGGTTCGACCAGCACAGCCCGGTCGCCGTACGGCCGCGCCCGGAGCTGCGGCTCTCGATGGGCACTCTCAGGC
>JBAVKQ010000106.1:0-3355 GCA_049688395.1 Candidatus Nanopelagicales bacterium | reverse complement strand
GCGTCAGACCCTGGAGGTCCTGCTGTGAGCCCGGTGTCGCGGGACAGCAGCGGTGGGAAGGCGTACCTGGGCCTGCAGGCGCAGGCCAGGTCCTCGGGCCGGCCGACCGACGAGCTGATCCAGCTCTCTATGCGTTGGAGGGCTTCTGCCGCATGAGCCTCGGGGCCCTTGCGGGCCCCGTGAGGATCGTGTTCACTTATGCAAAGTCAATCTCCAGGACATCGGAGTGGGCAACCACGGCACCGGGCCGGCTCTTCCACAGCTCGGCGCCTTGAATGCGGCCTGGGAAGGGCGATCCGTATGTGGACTGTGGACCGGAGCTCGTTCGACCCCTCGACGATGCATCATGAGGAGACGATCTTCACGATCGGCAATGGCTACTTGGCCAGCCGGGGAACGCTGGAGGAGGGGTATCCAGGGGAGTGGCGGACGACGTTCCTTCATGGGGTGTTCGATTTCGTGCCGATCGCTTATACCGAGATCGCCAACATGCCTGATTGGACCGCGGTGATCGTCGTCATCGATGGTGAACAGTTCGCGTTGAACAGCGGAACGGTGCAGGAGTATCGGCGTTCCCTCGACCTGCGCACCGGTGAGGTGACCCGCTCCGTTCGGTGGACCTCCCCCAACGGTGCGGTGGCCCGGCTCGAGTTCCGGCGGTTCGCCTCGCTGGCCGATGAGCACCTGGCTGTGGTCACGGCCCGTGTCACGCCAGAGCAGGCCAGCAATGTTCAGATCCAGCTTCCGATCGTCTCGGCTGTTGGCAACCTCAACGACAAGTCGTGGCTCGTCCAGCACTCGTTCCACCTGGCCACCCTGGACGAGGAAGACGTCTGCGGTGTGCTGGTGCGGACCTCCGAGGACCGCTATCAGGTGGCGGTCGCGAGTCGGGTCACCCCTGTGGGCGAAGGGGTGTCGACACGTTGGCGCATGCCGGGCGCGGTGTCGTCGGTGGTGGAGTTCGCTGTCTCGGCCGGCCAGAGCGTCGGGGTCGACAAGGTCGTGGCCTACCAGTCCACCCGCGACGGCGAGCATGACATCCTGGCAGCATCCGCCGCGCGGGTCCGCGCCGCGGGCAGCGTGGCCGAACTCGCCGAGGCGAACGCCGCCCGGTGGGCGCGGGACTGGGAGTGCTGCGACGTCGAGATCGATGGCGACGACCAGGCCCAACTGGCCCTCAGGTTCAACATCTTCCAGTTGCTGGCCGTCGGCCCCCGCAACGACAATCGCGTCAACATCGGGGCCAAGGCGCTGTCCGGATTCGGCTACCGGGGCCACGCCTTCTGGGACACCGAGATCTTCATCCTCCCCATGTTCATCCACACCCTGCCGGAGGTGGCCCGCAACCTGTTGGACTATCGGTACAACCTGTTGGGCCCGGCCCGTGCGCGCAGCGCCGCGGAGGGCCGCAAGGGCGCACGGTTTCCGTGGGAGAGTGCCGATACCGGGGTGGAGGTCACCCCGGCGTTCGTACCCGATTGGGCGGATCGCACGAAGCTGATCCGGATCTGGGCCGGGGACATCGAGATCCACATCTCCGCTGACGTTGCCTACGGGGCGTGGACGTACTGGCACGCCACAGGCGACGACCAGTGGTTCATCGCGCGCGGAGCCGAACTCGTGCTGGAGACCGCCCGCTACTTCGTCTCGCGTGCCGAATGGGACCAGGGGACCGCTCACTACCGCGACGTGATCGGGCCGGACGAGTACCACGACCACGTCGCCGACAATGCGTTCACCAATGCCATGGCGCGGTGGAACATTCGCCAGGCCCTGACCGTGCTTCACTGGCTACGAGACAACGCACCGCAGCGTGCCGACGAGCTGGTCGCGCAACTGGACCTCACCGACGAGACGCTGTCCACGTGGGCGGCCACGGCGGAAGCGATCGTGGTGCCGATCCTCGACGATGGGCGGATCCCGCAGTTCGCAGGCTACTTCGACCTGCACGACGTTGACATGGCCGACTACGAGCCCCGAACCAAGTCGATGCATGAGGTCTTCGGGATCGACGGAGCCAACGACTACCAAGCCCTCAAGCAGCCCGACGTGCTGATGGCCACGCTGCTGCTCGAGGACAACTTCACCGACGCTGTCCGTCAGGCCAACTACGAGTACTACACCCCGCGGACTGACCACCAGTACGGGTCGTCGTTGGGCCCCGCCATGCAGGCGATCATCGCCGCGCGCGCGGGCCTGGCCGATGACGCCATCGCCCACTTCAACCGGGCCAACCTCGCCGATCTGTCCGATGTGCGGGGCAACGCCAACGACGGGATCCACGCGGCCTCCTGCGGCGGGGTGTGGCAGGCGATCGTGTTCGGTTTCGCTGGGGTCAAGGTGCACCCCGACGGCACGGTGACGACTGACCCGGCACTGCCCGAGCGATGGACCCGGGTGGCGTTCACCCTGATGGTGCGGGGCGAGAAGCACCACATCGAGATCACGTCCTAGCGGCGAAGTCATCCCAGGATCGGAGAGCCATGCCAGTACTCACCGGGCCGCTGCTTCCCGAGCCCGTACCCATCGCGACGGTGGTGTTCGACATGGACGGCGTCGTCACCGACACGGCCACGCTGCACCGGTACGCGTGGAAGAAACTGTTCGACGACTATCTGCGCCAGCGCGCCGAGACGAGCGGGGAGGCGGTCGTCGAGTTCACCGAGGCCGACTACCTGTCCCACGTGGACGGCAAACGTCGCGAGGATGGGGTGACGTCCTTCCTCATCGCCCGCGGGATCGAGCCCAGCGCGCAGCTGGTGACCCAACTCGCGACCGACAAGGACAACTACTTTCTCAGCATCGTCGAACGCGACGGGGTGGTGGAGTTCCCCGACACTATCTCCTTCATCCACTCGCTGACGCAGGCCGGGGTGCAGGTGGCCCTGATCACCGCGTCACGAAACGCGGTACCGGTCCTCGGGGGCGCTGGTCACCTCGACCTCTTCCAGACGCGGGTCGACGGCATCGTGGCAGCTGAGTTGGGATTGCCCGGCAAGCCTGATCCCGCGGTGTTCCTCGAGGCCATGGCGCGGGTCGGCGGCGAGCTGGCCACGACCGCGATCGTTGAGGACGCGGTATCCGGTGTCCAGGCCGGGCGGGCGGGCGGGTTCGCCCTGGTCATCGGCGTCGACCGTACTCAGGGTGCCGAGCACGGCCCGCGCCTGGCCGCCAATGGTGCCGACATCGTTGTTGACTCCCTGGCCCAAGTCACCGTGTCGACCTAGACCCAATACCGTTAAGTTAGGGTGGGGTCACGGTGTAGGTTGGCGGATGTTGGGGTTGGGGCCAGGTCGCGTGGTGGGCGCGTTTGACGTGCCACTTGACGTATTTGCGTTTGATGACGCGGGGTGCC
>JBAVKQ010000105.1:0-8018 GCA_049688395.1 Candidatus Nanopelagicales bacterium | reverse complement strand
GAACACCCGCGTCAGCACTCCGACCGAGACCAGGTCAGACAACCGACGATCCGTCTCCGGCTTCACCCATCCAGCGCGAGGCATACCAACAAACTACACCCATGTCACTCTAACTTAACGGTATTGGACCTAGACCAGACCGAGCGAGAACGGCGCCGAACGGCGTGGCCTGCCGCCCGGACGGGTAGGGGTTACTCCTTGACCGCACCGCCGGCGCTGTACATGATCTTCTTCTGGAAGATGAAGAACACGATGGCCACCGGGATGGTCATCAGCAGCGCGGCCGCCAGTTGCAACGGGAACTGGTTGCCCGAGCCCAGACCGCCTGAGGCGAGGCTGGCCACCCCCTTGGTCAAAGTCGTCAGCTGCGGGCTCTGTGTCGAGATGATGAAGTGGCTCAACTCGTTCCAGGATCCCTGGAACGACATGATCACGATGGTCATGATCGCGGGCCGGGCCATCGGCAGCGACACCGACCAGAAGATGCGGAAGGTGCTGGCCCCGTCGACTCTCGCTGCTTCCTCGACCGAGACGGGAATGGATTCGAAGAAGTTCTTCATGATGAAGATGCCGGCCGCGTCGACCAACAGCGGCACGATCATGCCCAGGTAGGTGTCATAGATCCCCATCTGGTTGATCACCAGGAACTTGGGGATGAGCAGCACGACGCCGGGCACGGACATGACCGCGATCAGCCCCGCGAAGATCAACTTCCGGCCCCGGAACTCCAGCCGAGCCAGGGCGTAGCCCGCCAGACAGTTGAAGAACACCCGGCCCGCGGTGACGAACACTGTGACGATGAACGAGTTCTGCACCCACACTGGGAAGTTCGAGTTGTTGAACAGCGTGTTGTAGGCCGCAGTTGTCCAGTTGCTCGACCACAGGCTCAAGCCTGCGTTGGTGGCTTCGAAATCGGTCTTGAACGAGTTGGACACCTGGACCAGGAACGGGAATATGTAGAGCAGGGCAAGGAAGATCAGGAACGTGTAGTTGAACACGACTGTCCAACCCCGCCCCTGCCCCGGGTAGCGGTGCACCGCCTGCTTAGCCATCGGAATCCCCCTCCGCCACGCCGGCGCCACCGGACGGTGTCCCCACAGCGACCGCGGCCACTTCGGCGCGCTGCTCCTGCTTGCGCATCTTGCGCCGATCACGGCGGGAGGGATTGGCCGGGTCGGACTCACCCAGGATGACCCGCTGCAGGATGGTCATGACCACGATGATGGCGAATAGGATGAACGAGATCGCGGCCCCGCGGCCCCAATCCTGGGTGATGAACGCCGTTTCGTAGGACAGATAGGCCGGGGTGAGGGTCGTCTTGGCCGGCCCACCCTGTGTGCCGGTGTAGATCTGGTCGAACACCTGCCACGTACCGATCAGACCAAGCGTGATGACCGTGAACAGGGTGGGTCGCAGCATCGGCAGGGTCACGTGCCGGAACCGCTGCCAGACGTTGGCCCCGTCGACCATCGCGGCTTCCTCGGTGTCCTCCCCGATGCTCTGCAGTGCCGCCAGGAACAGCAGCATGAACGTGCCAGACGTCGTGAAGATCGCCATCAGGATGAATGCGCTCATCGCCACGGACGGCCCCGAGAGCCACTCCCACGGGGTGACTCCCAGGAATCCGGGATTGGTCAGCGACTCCGGCGGTGGGTTGATCCCCAAGATGATGTGCAGGACCCCGCGTGGGTCGTTGAACCAGTTGGGACCGTTGATACCCAGCCAGGCCAATGCCGCGTTGACTGCGCCTGTGGCGGAGAAGAGGAAGAGCCACAGCACGGTGATCGCGACTGAACTCGTTACCGACGGGAAGTAGAACGCTGTGCGGAAGAAGCTCTTGCCGCGCAGGACCCGGCGGTTGACCAGGAACGCCAGCGTCAAGGACAGGATCGTCTGCAGTGGCACCACCAACAGGACGTAGTACACGTTGTTGCGCATGGACAGGCCGAAGTCGCGGCCCGCCAAACCCTGCCCACTGAGCACCGTCTCGTAGTTCGTCGTACCGACGAAGTTGACCCCGGACGAGAACGGACTACCGCGCCCGCTCCAGTCCGACACGCTGACCCACAGGGCCATGATCACGGGCAGGACCAGGAACAGCCCGAGGATGATCAGGGAGGGGCTGACGAACGCCCACCCGGCGAGTTCCTGCCGATGGACGCCCCCCTTACCCCTTCGGGCTCGCTTCCCCCCGCCACCAGTGGTGGTGGGGGGAGCGGAGGTCTCGGTGCTGGCCATGATCAGCCAACGATCGCCTGGAAGTTGGTCTGCGCGCTGTCGAGGATCGCCTGCGGGTCCTTGTTCATCAACTGCTCGAGCTGGGAGTTCAGATCGCGGATGACTTCAGAGGCCCCCTGCATGGCCGGAAGGTTCTGCGCGTAGGCGGCGCCGTCCAGGAACGCGGTCATTTCGGGGAACTCGCTTCGGTAGCCATCTGCGGCGGATTGCACCGACGGCATGACGCCGAAGTCCTTGGCGAAGGTCAGTTGTTGCTCGGTCGCGGTCAGGTACTTCACAAGGTCCAGCGCCCCGCCCTTGTTGTCCCCATCAGCGGAGATGCCCCAGCAGTTGGTGAACTGCAGAGTTCCCGGTTGGGTGCCCGCCGGCAGTGGGACGATCGTGTAATCGAGGCCCTTGTAGTCATTGGCCAGAGCACCGGTGATCCAGTTGCCCTCGATGACCATGGCAGCCTGCTCCTTGCCGAACGCCTCACCGCCCCAACCAGAGCCCAGCGCCGAGGAGTAGGCGGCCACCCCATCGGTCATCATCTTCTTCACGAACGTCAGCGCCTCGACGTTCTCCGGGCTGTTGGCCGTGGCCGCCGTGCCATCGGGCGTGACCAGTTCGCCGCCGTTCTGCGCCAGGAAGACGCCGACCCGCTGGATCTCGGGGCCCATGCCCAACCCGACCCGGTCACCCTTGGTCAGCTTCGTGGCGACCGACTCGAGCTGCTCCCAGGTGGTGGGGACGTCTGCATCAGTCAGGCCCGCCTCCTCCCACAGCTTCGTGTTGATGACCAGGCCCAAGGTAGAGAAGTCCTTCGGCGCGCAGTAGAACTTGTCGTCTTGGGTGAATGCCTGCACCAGCCCGGGATAGAAGTCCGCGACGTTGTCCAGGTTGTCGCCATAGGCGGCCAAGGAACCGTTGCCGGCCCAACCAGCGAACGCATCAGTGGACACGTAGAGGACGTCGGCTGGGTTGCCCGAGGCGAAGCCCTGGCTCGCCTGCTGCACGAGATCCGAGGCTGGGATGACCTCTGCCTCGATGCCTGATTCCTTGGACCACGCATCCACAGCCGCGGTCACGGAGTTGGTTTCTGCCTCACCAGAGCTGCCGATCAGCACCGTGACCGGGTTGGCGTTGGCCGCCTCGAAAGCTGCTGGCGAGCCGCTGGCCCCCCCGGTTCCCTCGTCGAATCCGCCACCACCGCACGCTGAGAGGGTCAGTGCCGCGGCTGCTGCGAGGGCGGTGATTCCTGCGTAGGACCTGGTTCGCATGTGCATTCCCCTGTTCGTCATGATCGGAACTGAGTTGTCGGCGGCCGCTCGAAAGGGCTGCCGCAACAGTCCTGAAAGGCGAAACAAGCGGTCGCTTTCGGTGGTGCTGGTCGTCGCTCACGAACACTAGACCGCTGCACGCCCTATCGTCGCGCGCTGGCACACCGTTATCGAATCGTGACAACCATCAGGATGCGGACCCACCTCGGCGACCCTGTTTGCCGCCGGGGCAGTTGTTGGGCACGGGTTCGGGGCTGGATCGAGGCTGGAGGCGCTCGGTGCCGGGTGGCATGCCGGGCCGACCAGTCCAGAACCTCTCGAAAGGCGTGCGCATGGCCCCGGATCAGCTACTCCGAATCCAGGCGGCATCGGACTCCGCAACACAGGCCGCCGCTGTGGCCGTCGAACTCAAGCCGGGCACCTACGAGGCCGTTGGGGCGCTGGCCCTGATCTCCATCGCCCACAACCTCGCCGTCTCGCTGGGGATAGTTGATCGGTGAGGCGACAGTGACCGGGCTGGGGGCCCCTGTGGTGGAGGTGGGGGTGAGGTCAGGGGTGGTGGTGGCGTCTGGCCATTTCGTAGCGTGCGGCGTGTTCGCGGAGGTATTCGCGCAGGTAGGGGATGGCGAAGTCGACGTAGCCGCGGCGGGTGGGTTCGATGACGCCGGCGTCGATGAGGCGGGCCCGGTAGACGCTGGCGTAGTAGGGGGTTTCGTGCAGTCGGCGGGCGATCTCGCCGGTGGAGGACTCGCCGTCGTCGTGGGACATGGCTAGAAGGTAGGTGCGGTCGACTGCGGAGAGGTCGGCCAGGGCGGTGGCGTGGACGGTGGAGCCCAGGCGTTTGCGGGCGGCGGGGATGCCGGCGTGGACGGCGTCGAGGTCGATGTGGTGCCCGGTGGTTTTGCGCCACACGTGGTAGCCGACCAGTTGGATCATGAACGGGTACCCGCCGGTGGCGTTGGTCGCGGCCCTCAACGCGTCCTCGGTGATGGTGCGCCCCTCGTGGGTGATGGTGGTGTGCAGGGCGTCGCGGACAGCGTCCAGGGGTACGTCGTCGAGATGGAATGGCGTCGCCCGGCGCAGGAAGGTCAGTACGTCGTCGTTGAGCAGGTCCGAGACCGCCGACGGCAGTCCCGCGAGCGCCAGGGCCACGTTGCGGTCCTCGCGGACCAGGTGCTGAACGGTCGAGGCGAGGTCGCGCAAGTCGTCCCGGGCCGCGCGGTGGACCTCGTCGACAGTGATCAGCAGACCGGTGTTGTGGCGTTCCAGGACGTCGAGCAACCGGCCGACCTCGGTGCGCCATTGTGTGGCGGCGATCGGGCGCGCCGACATCGTCAGGCCGCCGCCGATACCCGGCAGGGAGACTCCGGTCACCGACCGGGCTGGTGCGGTCGCCGGGTCGAGGTCGTGCAGGGCGGTGCTCGCCGCGTGGGTGAGCCGACCGATCATTCCCGGAGTCGCGGTCTCGGCCAGGCTGACCCACCCTCGGCGCAGGGCCTGGTCGGCCACCTCGGTGAGCATCACCGTCTTGCCGATCCCCCGCGGGCCGGTGAACAGTGCCAGCCGGGCGGGCGCCCCCGGGCCGTCGTCGAGGGACTCGGTGAACTCCTCGAGAGTGTCATCTCGCCCGACGAGCAGGGGAGGGGTCGCGCCCGCGGTCGGTTTGAACGGATTCCCCGCCACCTTTGGACTCCTTTAGAATCTTTGTAATAGTTGATAGTAGACCACCGTCGGGCACTCCTCGGACACCTCGGCGTGCGCACCCCACATGGCTGCCGGGGCACACCGACCTCCACGAGTCGAGCAGGCCGAGCAGGGGGAAGTCGTCTCAATCGGGATTGCTGTGGGACGTGCATTGCGGGGTGAACCGGGCCGGTGGTGGCTACGTGGCCGACAAGTGACTTCGGCCGCCAAAGACCGTCAAGCACGACGCGGTGGTGCACCACGTCCAAGCACGCAACTGTGGTCGACCGTCCTCCTCTCTCATCTCACCCAGCGTGACCACGGCAGGAGCGGCCCACACACGAGGCGAATCCGACCACCGAAGTGCCGGAAGAGGGTATTCTGGGGCTCGATTGGTCACCCATTGTGACTGGCGACGGCCTGGCCAGCCCTCCCGTTGAGGGTCGTGCTGAGTCACCCGGGCGCTGCACACCGCCCAGTAGGGGCGTGTCCGGGAGTCGCTCTCATGCGGCGGGCTCCAGGTCGGTGTCGGTGGTGGTGGGTGCAGAACTCGGGTGGCCGAAGCCAGCACCATGCATCGGGTATGAGTTTCGCGTCGGTCAACGACGCTGTCATCCGTACGCAGGATGGCCCTCCCTACTCGGTTGCTAATGTCGTCGAGTGGGGCTGAGCACGGGCAGTGACTCGGAGCAGGCGGTCGAGGTCTACAGGATCGTGCCCGAAGACGGCGTTCTCAAGATCCAGGTCCACACGTACCTGATCGAAGGCCTCGACTGACCCGGCCGTGACAGCTGTCCGGTCATGGCGTCTTTCCGCAGCCAGTCGTCGCGGTACAGCCTTCGGGCCGACGAGATCGGTAGCCTCCTGGGAGGCCCTCATACAGACCGCCTGACCGCAACTGTCTCAACCGGCTTGACAAGTTCCGCCCGAGCTCCCTCGAGGTTGGGCACCCGCGGCACACCGCCGCGAAACGCGCGCATGAACGCGGTACGGGGTGCGAGGTGGCAAGAGGCACCTGAATCGGATGGCGCTCTGTCGTGCGGCGGGGATGTGGAAGTGGCTGTCGCGGGGCGACCTTCGCATGCTGGTGGTGCGGAGGTCGCCGGAGTTGACCTTTCATGGCCATCCGTGCTGCCAGTGCCACCGCGAAGAACACGAGGAAGGCGGCAAAGGACCCGAAGGCGTCGCTAGATGGCCGGTGTGAAGTGGCTCGTTCCGAGGGTCCGGTCGCGGGCTTCGGCCGGGGATGGTGACCCACGGTCGCGCTGGCGCGTCTTGCTGCGGTCCTTGCCGACCGCGCGGCGGGTCGCCTGGCCGAGCCCCAGGTGCCGGTGGGGGGGCTGAGGGCTCGCCCACCTTCGTTCAGGATCCTGCGGTGGGCCGTGACCGATTCACGTCATCGAAAGGATCACCCTGACGTACCGCCTGACCAAGCGTCATCCACCACTCCCCGGAAGCCCAACCGACAGCAGAATCCTCCCGGACCGGAGCGTCAGCTCAGGGACCGCCACGCGGCGAAAGACACCGCCCTCCTAGTGGATCCGAGCCAGGCGGCGGCAAAGCCGATTCCCAACCAGGCTCCGACCGCTCCACTGGCCAACCGGCGAGGGTAGGCGGCGCTGCGGTCACGAGCGGAGACGGTGACACCGAGGCGCCGGGAATACAGCGAGGTGAGTCCGGTGATCAGGAACACCCATGCCGCCAGCACTCCGGCGGCAACGTAGTGCTCCGGGAAGAACCAACAGGTGGTGCCGGCACCGATGAGCAGCGTCCAGTAGAGCACCCAGAAGCCGAACGCGGCGGCCTCGTTGGCCACGTCGCGCTGGCGTTCCTCGGCGTAGAAGGGGTTGTTGAAGTCGGTGATCGCAGCAATGGCACGATCAAGCATGGATACCATGGCGGGCCTCCTGGGTTCCGGGGAACAGGTCCTCGACAGTGCAAGCCAGCACACGGGCCAGATCCAGAGCGAGGTAGACCGAGGGGGCGTAGTCCCCACCCTCGATCGCGTTGATGGTCTGCCGGGTGACCCCGACCAGGTCCGCGAGCTGCGCCTGGGTCAGTCGCGTGCGCTCGGTGCGCATCTCGCGCAGCCGGTTCACCCGCCCCCGACCCGAGAGTCGACCCATACCGGGAACGTAAACCTAACTCGACATAGATGTCAAGGAAACTAGATACGTTGTCGGTTGCGCACTGACCGATGAGGTGGTGGTAGACGACGGCGTTGACGTAGTGCAAGGCCGTGCTCGCCGATGGAGTGTGAGAAGAGGAGGTGCGGACCATGTCGCCATCAGGATCTGCAGTGGTTCCCAAAGAGTCGGTACGCTCCTCCCGCAGGCTCACGGGGAACGCGTACCTGGTGCAGCTGGCGTACATCCCGTGGCTGCCGGTCATGGTCGCCCTTTGGTACGTGGTGCTCGTCATGTTCTCCGACGAGCCGGTCGTCAGCGCCGACCTGTTCGACCAGGGCTTCCCCGGACGCCTGGCGAACGTCGCCTTGTACGCGCTGCTCGCCCTGCCCAACTGGGTCGGGGCCGCCTTCGGAGCCAGATCGCGGAAGGCCGGCGGCGGCCGGGCCGCCACCATCGCGATGTGGCAGAACCTGACCGTCGGCGCAGTCCTGATGGTCCTCAGCCTGATCCCCCTGTCGGTGTAGCAACCTCCGTCACAGGGATGGCAAGGAGCCACACCGGATCCGGCGGTTGCAGGCTGTACTAGCCGCAATACCGTTCAATTAGAGTTACATGGGTGTAGTTTGGGGGTATGCCTCGGTCTGGGTGGAAGAAGCCTGAGTCGGATCGGCGTTTGTCCGATGTGGTCTCGGTTGGGTTGTTGAATCGG
>JBAVKQ010000104.1:0-3562 GCA_049688395.1 Candidatus Nanopelagicales bacterium | reverse complement strand
TCACCGACGCCGTCGTGGGCATCGTGGCCACCATGACCGGCTACCCCGCCGAACTGCTCGACCTCGACCTGGACCTCGAAGCCGACCTCGGCGTGGACACCGTCAAGCAGGCCGAAGTGTTCGCCGCAGTCCGCGAGCGCTTCGACGTCGAACGCGACGAGAACCTGCAACTGCGCGACTTCCCCACCCTCACCCACGTCATCGGCTGGGTCCGCGACAAGACCGGCATCCAACCCGCGACCGTCGGCGAGCCCGAGAGCGCCGGCGCACCCGTTGCCGCGACGCAGGCAGCCCCGGCCCCGGCCGCGAACGCCCCGAAGTTCGTCGGCGACTTCGCCGCCGTCGACGCCCTTCCCCGCCGCGTCCCGACCCCGGCGCTGCGCCCGGCCCTGGCCGCCTGCGCCCCCACAGGTGTCGAACTCGGTGCGGGCGCGCGCATCCTGGTCGTCCTCGACGAGGGCGGCGTGGGTGCCGCTCTGGTCAAGAAGCTCACCAAGCGCGGCGCCGAGGTGCTGGCCGTCGAGGCCACCACCGGCACCGAGGACCTGCTGGCCCAGGTCGAGCAGTTCAGCGCCGATGCGCCCCTGACCGGCGTCTACTGGTTGGCCTCGCTGGACGACGAGGGCCCGCTGGCCGAGATGGACCTGGACTCTTGGCGTGAGGCGCTGCGTCGGCGGGTCGTGGCCCTGCACGCGCTGTACCACCAGGTGATCAGCGCCGAGCCGTTCCTGGTCGTCGGCAGCCGCCTGGGCGGGTTCCACGGCCACGACGCAGCCGGGGCGACCTCACCACTGGGCGCCGCGGTCGTCGGCTTCGCGAAGTCCTACAAGAAGGAGCGCGCCGACGTCCTGGTCAAGGCCGTCGACTTCCCCGCCAGCCGCAAGACCAGCGCCCTGGCCGATGCCCTGATCGACGAGACGCTGGCCGATCCCGGCTGCGTGGAGATCGGCCTGGTCGACGGTCAGCGTTGGGGCGTGGGCCTGATGGTCCGCCCCTTCCCCGCGGTGCAGGCTCCCGAGCCCGGCGCGATGGAGCTGACCAGCGAGTCGGTGTTCCTGATCACCGGAGCTGCGGGCAGCATCGTGTCGGCGATCACCGCCGACCTGGCCACGGCCTCGGGCGGCACCTTCCACCTGCTCGACCTGGCCGGTACGCCCGACCCGGCCGATCCGGACCTGCAGGCCTACCTCAGCGACCCCGACAGCCTCAAGGGCCGGATCGCCGAGCAGATCGTGGCCCGCGGCGACAAGCCGACCCCGGTGCTCATCGAGCGCGAGTTGGCACGCTTCGAGCGGCTGGCCTCCGCACTGTCGGCGATCGAGGCAGTCACGGCGGCGGGCGGGACGGCGCACTACCACAGCGTCGACCTGCGCGACGGCGCGGCAGTCGCAACGATCGTGGACCAGATCCGTGACGCGCACGGGCGCATCGACGTGCTGCTGCACGCCGCCGGACTGGAGATCAGCAAGGGCCTGGCCAAGAAGGAGCGCGCGGAGTTCGAGCTCGTCTTCGGCGTCAAGGCCGACGGCTGGTTCAACCTGCTCAAGGCCGCAGGTGACCTG
This sequence comes from Candidatus Nanopelagicales bacterium, assembly GCA_049688395.1. GTDB lineage: Bacteria > Actinomycetota > Actinomycetes > S36-B12 > CAIYMF01 > Prado023. The sequence continues at coordinate 2,000 of JBAVKQ010000104.1, read as the reverse complement.
CCGATCGGCGCGACAGTCGCGTTCAGCTCGGTGGCCGGCCGGTTCGGCAACGCCGGGCAGACCGACTACTCGGCCGCCAACAACCTGCTGTGCGCGATCGCCAGCGGGATGCGCCGGACTCGACCGGACACCCGGGGCATCGCCCTGGACTGGACCGCCTGGGGCGGCATCGGGATGGCCACCCGTGGCTCGATCCCGAAGATCATGGCCGCGGCCGGCGTGCAGATGCTGCCCCCGGAGGCGGGGATCGCCTGGATCCGCCGCGAGCTGACCAGCGGCCCGAACCGCGGCGAGGTCGTGGTCGCCGGGACCCTGGGCATGATGGCGACCGAGTTCGCCGAGGCCGGCGGGATCGATCCGAGCGCGTTCGCCGACGCGGCCGCGCAGGCCGGCCCGATGGTCGGTGAGGTCGTGGCCGACTCGGTGCACGAAGGGCTGGTGGTACGCACCACGCTCGACCCGAAGGAGCAGCCCTTCCTCGATGACCACCGCGGCGACCGGGTCACGGCCCTGCTGCCCGGAGTCATGGGCATCGAGGGCATGGTCGAGGCGGCCCGGCTGCTGGTGCCCGCGTGGGCGCTGGCCTCGGTGGAGGCCGTGGACTTCCACGCGCCGCTGAAGTTCTACCGCGACGAGCCGCGCACGATCGAGATCGTGGCCCTGCTGCACCCCGACGGCCCGGACCTCGTGGCCGAGTGCCGGATCGAGGCGGAGCGCCAGCTGCCGGGATCGGACGCCCCCACCCGCACGACGCACTTCACCGGCCGAGTCCGGCTCACCGAGTCGGCACCCGACTCCCAGCATGAGGACCCACCTGCCAGGTCCGGTGCCGAGGTCAGCGCCGAGGATGTCTACCGGATGTACTTCCACGGCCCGGCCTACCAGGTGGTCGAATCCGCCTGGCGCGACGGGGATCGGTCCGCGACGCAGTTGGCCGGCGATCTGCCGGTCAACCACACCGCCGAGGCCGACACGCAGGCCGCACCCCGGCTGATCGAGTTGTGCTTCCAAGCCGCGGGACTCTGGGAGGCCGGGCGCGAGGGCCGCCTGGCCCTACCCACCCACGTCACCCGGGTCACCGTGCTCGGGTCGGCGGGCGAGGCCGCGGACGGACCGCTGGTCGCGGCCGCCCAGGCGACCGAGGACGGCTTCGACTGCGTGGTGACCGGCCCGGACGGTACGGTCGCGGTCCGCCTGGAGGGCTACCGGACGGTGGCACTGCCCCAGCCGCTGGCCGAGGACGTGCAGGCCCCGATCGCCGCAGTGATGGCAGGCTGACCCGATGGCAGGCACCCGACGCAGCACCCCGGCCAAGGCGACCAAGGAGCCGGCCGCACCGGCTGAGCCTGCCGACGAGGCCACCGCCGACGCGGCGGTCGACGAGGCCACGGCCGGCCCACCGAGCGCGACCCTGGAGGTACCGGTCCTCCTCGACGCGCAGGGCCGCACCTGGGCGCTGCCGGCCGTGACCGCGCTGCCCGTGAAGGGGTCGGTCGCCTCGGCCAGCCTCATCGAGGCCCCCGCGCTGACCGGGCCCGTCGCAGAGGCGGCCGCCGAGCTGGCCGTGGGACTCGCCACGAGCAGCGGAACCGATCAGACCCCGGGCCGCCACCACGTGGACCTGGCAGTCTCCCCGGACGGGGAGCCGATCGGTGCCACCCGCGCCGAGGACGCCGCCCCGCTCGACGGCTGGGCGCTGGCCGAGGAACTGCTCGGCATCGACCTGGGCACCGACAGCCCCCGGACGGTGCCCGACCTGGGCGAGCCGACCCCACCGATGCCCACCGGGCACGTGGTCGAGGCTCGGCTGCGCGCCAAGGGCGCGGACCCCGACGCGCTGCTGCGCCACCTGCGCACCCCCACCGGGCCCGGCGTGCGGGTGGTGGCCCAGGCAACGCCGGACACCGCCGTCGGATCGGGCACCGTGCTGCGCCTGCTGGCGCACGGCCGTGACCGGGCCACCGCCCTGGCCCGGCTCCAGCACGCATTGACCCAGAGCG
>JBAVKQ010000103.1:0-3463 GCA_049688395.1 Candidatus Nanopelagicales bacterium | reverse complement strand
CCGCACGTCGTCGGACCGCAGTCCGCGGTCACCCAGTCCTTCATCACTATCGGGGCGTTCGACGACGAGGCCACCGCTGATGCCTGCCTCAAGTACGTCAAGTCCAAGTTCGTTCGGATGCTCCTAGGCGTCCTGAAGATCACACAGCACAACCCTGCGAGCGCCTGGAAGTACGTGCCCCAGCAAGACTTCACATCGGCTTCCGACATCGACTGGACGAAACCGATTCCACAGATCGACCAGCAGCTTTACGCCAAGTACGGGCTCGACTCAGACGACATCGCCTTCATCGAGGCCAAGGTCAAGCCAATGGAGTGATCGCCGGGCGAATCCGAGCTAGTGGATGACAGAGTCTGACGACTGCGGCGATCGATCTGAGCGTCCTTTGGGCCTCCCGGGTTAGATAAACACCGGCATCAACACCTACATCTGGGTGCTGACCAACCGAAAGGCACCCGACCTAGCCGGGAAGGTTGTCCTTCTCGACGCCCGAGAACTCGGCACGAAGATGCGGCGGTCGCTCGGCGACAAGCGCAAGACCATCAGCGAGGTGCAGATCGACGACATCACCCGGCTGTATGTGGACGCCCTTTCCCTTGCAGGCACGGACCCGCGCACCAAGGTGCTGGACCGGGAGGAGTTCGGCTTCCAGCGAATCACCGTGGAGCAGCCTCTGCGCCGCCGTTGGGAGATCACCGACGACACCATCGAAGTGATCCGGCACGACAAGACGTGGATGGCATGGGCCGTTCCGCCGAAGGGGCCCGAAGACCCGGCCGCATACCTGCTGCAGGTCGAGACCGATCAGACCAAGATGCTCGCGATCCTGGCCGCAATGCGCGGAAGCATCGCCGGGGTGACCGAGAGCGCATTCCGGAAGCGGCTCACCGAAGCTGCTTACGACGCGGGCATCAGCCCCGACGAGAAGGTCTTGAAGTTGATCGTGAAGTCCGCCGCGCACGCCGACCCGGAGGCGCCTGTCATCACCGACCGCAAGGGCAACGCCCTCCCAGACCCCTACCTGCGCGTCCAGGAGAGCGTCCCCTTGCGTCACGGTTTCCTCGCCTTGAACCCCCGCGAACAGCCCGTGGCTCTCGCCGCCGACGCAGACGCCTACCTGAGGACGGAGGTCCACCCGTGGTGCCCCGAGGCATGGGTCGATCCCTCCAAGACGAAGGTGGGCTTCGAGATCCCCTTCACCCGGCACTTCTAGGCCTTCCGGTAGTAACGGCCGAGAATCCAACGGATATGGGTCAGGTGCGCAGGGGTCGGTGGCCGTTGTGGTCGAGTTTGGCCAGTTCGGCTTCGATGTCGACGGTGATGATGCCGAAGTAGTTGACGTTCTGGCTGTGGGCTGGGGAGATGTGGGTCAGCAGGTCGTCGGGGATGTCGCGGCCCTGTGAGCGCAGTTTGGCCACGGCGAGGGCGTAGTACTCGGTGGTCCAGGTGACCACCGCGTTGGTGAGCACGGTCAGGCACCAGGCATGTTCGGTCTGCTGGGTCAGTTGCACTTTGGCGATGGTGCCCTGGTTGGCGTAGTGCAGATCGCGGCGCAGCGAGTGCAGGGACTCGCCCTTGTTCAGTTGGCGGGAGATGCCACGCCGGTAGGGCGGGTCGGACAGGTAGCGGGCGGCGTGGATGGTGCGGCGCAGCATGCCCCATTCCTTCAGTCCGGCGGCCAGGGTGTTCTGCCGTGAGGCCTGCGACCATTTCCCGACGACCAGTGAGGCGGTGGCTTCCCCGTACTTCAGGGATCCGGCCATCCGCAGCAGGTCGGGCCAGCAGTCGGCGATCAGGTCCTCGTTCAGTCGGGTCCCGAGTAGTGGGCCGGCGTTGGGGTAGCGGGCGGTGGTGGCCTTCTTGGTGTCGTCGCGGCAGAGGGTGATCTTGCCCAGGTCGCGGATCCTGGGGGTCAAGGCTTTGCCGACCAGGTCGAACAAGGCGAAGTTGACCAGGGTCACCCCGTGGGTGTCGGTCGCGTGCGCGGAGATGGGCAGGTCGGTGGTGTTGCCCAGGAGGTCGTCCAGGACGTAGTGGGCTTCCCGGGCGGTCGGCACGAGCACCTTGGTTCCGTAGGTGGAGTGCTGGTCGGAGACGTGAGTGTAGGTCGACAGGCCCTGGTCGGCGAAGTGGATGCTCATCGCCCGGGCGGTGGTCGACTTGCCGCGCACCGGGAACCGCTGCCCGTCTGAGGAGGACATGGTGCCCCCGCCGAACACTCCAGCCAGGTCCAGTCGGTGGTGGTGGTTGACGATCACCGTGTTCGCTGCGCGCAGGGTGTCCTCCCGCACGAACCATTCCTGTGTCCAGGCCAGCACGTCGTAGGCCACGCTGCAGGCCTGGGCCATCTTGACCAGCCCGAGGTTCGTCGCGCCGGCGATCAGCACGGCGAGAACGTTGCGTTTCGCCTCGGCGGTGGACGGTGGTTTCGCGGTGCTGGCATGGGTGAACGCCGAGAGGAACCCGGTGCGGTGGTCCAGCTCGATCAGCACCGCGGCGATCGCCACGTTGGGCAGCAGCCCGGTCAGTTCCTCCCTGACCGCCGCCGCAGCCGGCGGGACGTCCTCAGCGGTCAGCGGGGGGATGACCAGATCCCCGTGGGCGTCCAAACGGACCTGTCCAGCGTCATCGGGTCCGGTGTCGGCCAGGACCCGATCGAGGTCGGCCAGCGCCTCATGCAGGTCCTGCCTGCCCTGGCTGATCGCGCCCGCTGCGTCGGCGGGTTTGCCGACCAGGGCGCAGAACTCGTCCCGGCGTGGTGACCATCGTGCTGGCGGGATCAGGTAGCTGCCGGGGTCGGCGTAGCGCCGTGATCCAGGCACGTGGACGTCACCGGAGCGCAGCCCATCGCGCAGTCCCAGTAGCACGCACAGTTCCCAATAGTGCCGGTAGCCCACGTCGTCCCCGCTGCGCCGGGCCTGGGCCAGGTAACCGGCGTACCGGCGGGGCACGAACCCTGCCGGCGCCCCGTGGGGAACCTTCCGCCGGCCGGTCCTGTTCAGGGCCCGGAGCACCGACACCGCGTCCATGAGCTGGCCCATACCCGGGCCGCCCTGAAAGTCGATGGCCGCCAGGACGTCCGGGGTGAACTGCCGCAGATACGGGTACGAGCCCGCCAGCGCGAGTAGCCTGCCGTGGTCGCGGGGCAGGTCGACCCACACATCGGCCTGCGTATCTGCCAAGTTCTGTCGTCCAAGCTGGTCGCGCAGCAGCCCACCAACGGCCTCGTCAGGGATCGACTCGTCGGCAAGAACCCCCAGGACCACCTCGAACATCTTCTGGCGGTCCTCACCAGTCCTCGCCCGATCAGCCAGGGCCTGGTCCATCTTCGTCTTCGCCCGGGACTCCCGCGCCGACACCGCCTGGTCGAACAGGGCGACCACCTCATCGAGCAGGTCCACCGCAGCCTGAGCCAGCACGCACAACAGGATCGGATACCGGACCCCCGGCTCCCGGCGGACCA
>JBAVKQ010000102.1:0-2513 GCA_049688395.1 Candidatus Nanopelagicales bacterium | reverse complement strand
TCCAAGGCCCGACCGGAACAGTCAGTGGAAGAGCTGGACAGACCAGCAGCATCAACCTGCCCGCTCAACCGCTGACACCCGTATGCCGGCCCAGCCCCGGCGAACCACGTGGCTCCACGGATCGAGGTTTAGGGCTACATGCTGGCCGTCGAGCTCACGGGTTCGGGCGCGGTATCGGTCTGCTGCGGGGAGCCCGTGGCAGATCGGAGCATTGCGATCCCGAGCCAGGTGAACCAGGGGATCAGGAGCAGTCCGAATGCGTAGGCGGTGGCACTGAGCGGGGGGATGATCGAGAGCAGGCCCGCCAGCCCCACGACCAGGCCGAGCCAGCCCAGCGCCCGCGGAAGGGACTTGCCCCGCAGGCTCGCGACGCTGACGAGCAGGACCCACAGGCCGCCGAGGAACTCCCCGCCGGAGCCGCTGCCGAGTCCTTGCGCGACGGGTTCGATGGCCTGCCACATGGACTGCGCTTGATCCGGGTCCGCGGGGTAGAGGTCGACGACGGCGGCCATGCCCGCGTTGAAGACCATGCCGCTGGCGACCAGGACGACGGCCCACATCACGCCCACAGCGGTGGCCACCTGCATCAGCGCCGGCGCCGCCGAGCTCAACCGCGCGTGCAGGGCCAGGGCCAGGACCGCCAGGACTACACCGAAGAGCACGTAGGTGATCAGGTACATCACGTGCATGCTGGCGTGGTGGGCGGCGATCAGCGCGACCTTCTCGGTCGCGTCGGTGGCGGCGGGATAGTTGACCACCACCAGGAAGAACGGCATCGCCAGCAGGAACGCCGCCCCCAGGTAGAGCGCCGCGACCCCGCCGGCCCGTTGCTGGGCGGTGGTCATGTGACTGGACGTGTTCATCAATGCCTCCCACTGCCGTGGCACCACACCCTGCCTTGCCGGGCAGGCCTGGCACCAGTACCATTACCTACGGTGTAAGTCAAATGCTTGCACCGTAGGTGTCAACCCCTGATGGCACATGGCCACCACCACGCCGGACCGGGCAGGAACGGAAGTGACCAATGGGCAGGCGCCGGGCACCGAACCACCCGAAACGAGAGACGCTCACCCGGGAACGGGTGCTGCGCGCAGCCCTGGTCCTGGCTGACGAGCGCGGCATCGACGCGCTGAGCATGCGCGAGCTCGGCCGGCACCTCGGCGTGGACGCGATGTCGCTCTACAACCACGTTGACAACAAGGATGATCTGCTCAACGGCATCGTCGACCTGGTCGTGGGCGAGATCGACCTGCCCCCCGGTGACGGCCCCTGGTCGGACGCGATGCGCACCAGGGCTCGGTCCGCCAACCAGGCGTTCGCCCGGCACCCCTGGGCCAGCCAGCTGATGGATTCGCGCACCAGCAGCGGCCCCGAGCGGCTTCGGTACTTCGAGTGGGTGATCGGGACGCTTCGGCGGGCCGGGTTCTCCGTCGACGTGGCCGTGCATGCGTTCTCCGCGATCGACAGCTACGTCTACGGATTCGCCCGCCAGCAGTTCAACCTGTCCAGCGGCGAGCCCGGCTCACCCGAAACGGCCGAGGAGATGCTGTCCGAGATCCCCACCGATCAGTTCCCCCAACTCGCCGAGGTCATCACCCGCTACATCCAACTGGGCGGGTACGACCCGGACACCGACTTCGAGTTCGGCCTCGACCTGATCCTCGACAGCCTGGAACGACTCCTCGACAACTGAGCGACCACCAGTGATCCCGCTCAAGATCATCGCGGCCCCCTGGAACGCATCGGCGCCAGCGCGGCTCGGATGCAGGGACTTTGGACTCTGGCGGCCGGCCACGCCCCGACGAGACTCAAGGTATGACCACGCATTCGAGCAGTCGTCCCCACGTGCGGGGGTGGCCGGAGTCGCGCGTCGGTCGGCGGGCGATCACGTTCGCAGGGTTGTGCGTGGCAGGCGTCGTCCTGCTCGTGCTTTCCTTCGCGGTCGGCCTCGTCGAACCGGCCCAGAGCTACACCGACAGCTGGGCACAACTGGTCTGGGGGTTGGGTATCTGGGCGTGCGGGATCACCGCCGTCGTCACCGGCTTGATAGCGATCATCGGTCACCATGAGCGCTCCTGGATGGTGCTGCTTGCCACCGTTGTCGGACTGCTTCCTCTCGGCTTGCTGCTCTCGGAGATCGCCACGGGCAACTTCTGACCAGCGATCGAGGCCCTGATCGCGGCCAGGGCCGCAGGTGTCGATGTGGCGCCCACCCGACATGGCGAGAGGAGGCATCCGCGGGTCGTGGGCCAGCGGCTCGTCAGGGCAGGCCCGTTCGGGTCGTTGGCGGTCACGGTGACCGGTGCTTGACTGTCTCCGGTGAGCGACATCGGCGATGGACCCAAGGTTTGGGTCGACCTCTTCTGGCTCCCGCTTGGCGCGGGCGGCCACCTCGTGCGCTGGAACGGACGCGTCGAGGGGAACAAGTCCGCAAACTCCCCATCAGGAAACACGTCCTGGCGATGAGCGGCCAGGAACGCGAACATGCCGCCCTCAGGCACCAGATGCCCGAC
>JBAVKQ010000101.1:0-4678 GCA_049688395.1 Candidatus Nanopelagicales bacterium | reverse complement strand
CCACCGAGACCCCTCCGATCACCCCCGCGCCACCCGCTCCACCGCCGGCAGCAAACCCCACACAGAAACAGAAGAAGCCCGGCGAACCCGTCGGCACCCCGAACGGGAAGGGCCACGGGCGGTAAGGCACACCGTCAAGCAGGCCCTGAGATGCGAGACCGCCGCGGGCACTTGCCACCCCATTGGGCTACGAACTGGGCTACGGCCCAGAGCCCTTTCCCGGGATCGCCCACCGCATAGCCGATCCCGGGAAGTTGGCTGCCGGCTACCGACTGGACCCCAGCGATCTCCCGGGGGCCTGGCCACCGGAGCGCCCCGCGATCCTCAGGTGTGGGCCGGTTAGCACTGCGGGGAATGCGCCCGTCCCGGCGAGGCGCGTCACTGGGCCTTGGCGATCAGAGACATCTGTCGGCGCGGCTCACCGACTCTGCGACGACTCGGAGTCGGCCGGGGGGCAGCATGTTCTGCCCGGCCGTCGACGCAACCGCGGTGCCAAGATCAGATGCTGACCGAGCTGCCGAGCAGCGCTCCGATGGCGTAGGTAACGCCCATTGCCAGCGCTCCGCCGATCACGAGCCGGGCGACCGCACGTCCCCGGGCGGCACCGCCCAGGCGTGCGCTGATCGAGCCGGTGATGGCCAGGGCCACGAGGACCAGCGCGAAGGTCAACGGGACCCGCATCGCCGGTGAGGCCAGAACAATCGCCAGCAGGGGAAGCACCGCCCCGAGAGTGAAGGCCAGGGCCGACGAGATCGCGGCTTGCCAGGGGTTGGTCAGCTCGTCCGGGTTGATGCCGAGCTCGGCGTCCACGTGCGCGGCGTATGCATCATGGGTGGTCAGCTCCTCTGCGACGATCCGGGCGGTCGCGGGCTTCAGGCCCTTGGCCTGGTAGATTCCGACGAGTTCCTCCAGTTCCGTGTCGGGGTCCTCGGCCAGCTCGGTGCGCTCCATGGCCAGGGTTGCGCGCTCGCTGTCGCGCTGGCTGCTCACCGACACGTACTCGCCGAGGGCCATGGAGACGGCGCCGGCCACGAGCCCGGCCACGCCGGCCGTGAGGATCGGACCCCTGGCGACCGTGGCCCCGGCGACGCCGATGACCAGCCCGGCGGTGGAGACGATGCCGTCGTTGGCACCCAGGACCCCCGCGCGCAGCCAGTTCATCCGGCTGGCCGATCCCGGGCCGTGCGCCTCCCCCTGATGCTGGGCGGGTTCGATAGGGGTGTGGTCAGGCAACGGATCCGGGGTGTCGGGCACACGGCGAGGCTATCCCCTTGAGCACCCCTGGGCAGGACCTCGGCAGGGCCGGGACCGAACCACCGACGGCTGGAATCCAGTGACGAACGTGGGTCACGTCCGAGTCCAGGACACCAGGTCGGGGAACGGATCACGTGCATCACGCCCAGCGCGGGTGATCCGTGGTCCACTGATCGCACGCGTCTCAACTGGAGGTTCCGATGACCGTCTCGCCCGAAGCCCAGGTTGATCCGCCGCACAGCCGGTTCAACCAGCCCGTCGCGGACGTGGTGGCCGAGTTCACCACGAACGCCGAGTTGGGGCTGTCCGCCGCTGAGGCCAGGGGCCGGTTGGCTCAGAACGGCCCGAACGTGATCGCTGCGGAGCCGTCGCCGTCGGTGTGGGCGGTGGCCCTGGCCCAGCTGAGGGACTCGATGAACTTGATGCTGATCGCGGTGACTGTGGTCAGCATGGTGATCCAGGAGTGGTCCACGGCGATGATCGTGGCGTTCCTGGTGGTGCTCAACGTGGTGATGGGCACCCAGCAGGAGATGAAGGCGCGGGCCAGCGTGGATGCCCTGGCCAAGATGACCACCCCGCAGGCCAAGGTGGTCCGCGACGGCACCCTGGTGCAGGTCAGCGCCACCGACCTGGTTCCCGGGGACATCGTGACCTTGGAGTCCGGGGACATCGTGCCGGCTGATGGCCGGCTGATCCGCTCGGCCACCTTGGAGACCCAGGAGGCTGCCCTGACCGGGGAGAGCGCCCCGATCAGCAAGGACCCCGGCACGATCGACCGGGACGAGGTCGCCCTGGGGGACCGCACGAACATGCTGTTCCAGAACACGTCAGTCACCCGCGGGACTGGGGCGATGGTGGTCACCGAGACCGGCATGGGCACCCAGATGGGCCAGATCGCCACCATGCTCTCCGCGGTGGCACCCAGCAGGTCCCCGTTGCAGAACGAGCTGGACGCGCTGACCAAGGTCCTCGGGACGATCGCGTGGGTCGCGGTGGCGATCATCGTCGGGTTGGGCCTGTACCGGGGCCAGGACTTCGACCAGGTGCTGCTGCTGGGGGTGGCGATGGCGATCTCGGCGATCCCCACCGGCCTGCCCACCTTCGTCCAGGCGATGCTGGCCTACGGGGCCAAGGAGCTGGCCGAGCACAAGGCGATCGTGAAGAACCTGACCGACGTCGAGACCCTGGGCGCGACCAGCGCGATCAACTCCGACAAGACCGGCACCCTGACGATGAACGAGATGATGGTTCGCTCGATGTACATGCGGACCCACTGGTACCACGTAGCCGGCGAGGGCTACGCCAAGACCGGGGCCATCCGCGCAGTCGTCGGGGACACCACCCCCGAGTTCACCAACCTCGCCTACGGCCTGACGCTGTGCAGTGACGCCACCGTGTCCGACGACGGTGCCGTGATCGGGGACCCGACCGAGGCCGCCCTGGTGGTGCTGGCCGCGAAGCTCGGGGTCGATGCCGAAGAGAGCCGGCGCGCCTACCCGAGGGTGGCCGAGGTCCCGTTCGACTCCGCGTACAAGTTCATGGCCACCTTCCACAACGTCCCCGCCGCCACCGGTGGAACCCGGCTGGTCGAACTGGTCAAGGGGGGCCCGGACGTCGTGCTCGACCGGTGCACCACCATGCTCACCGACGACGGCTCGGTTCCGATGCCCGGCGTCCTGGACTCGATCCTGGCCGCCAACCGGCAGATGAGCGAGAAGGGCCTACGGGTGCTGGCCTTCGCGGTGCGCGACCTCAGCGGCCACGAGCCCGAGGTCGTGGCCGACCCGATGTCGTTCGTCGGCGAGCTGGCGTTCGTCGGCATGGTCGGCATCATCGACCCGCTGCGCCCCTCGGCCATCGAGGCCGTGCGGATCGCCCGGCAGGCGGGCATCGAGGTCCGGATGATCACCGGCGACCACGCCATCACCGCCTCAGCGATCGGCGCCGAACTCGGACTTGCCCCCGGGGCGATCAGCGGCCCGGAGATCGCCGCGATGAGCGACGCCGAGCTCACCGCAGCCCTGCCCAACCTGCACGTGTTCGGTCGGGTGACCCCCAAGGACAAGCTGCGCCTGGCCAAGCTGATGCAGCAACGCGGGGACATCGTGGCCATGACCGGTGATGCGGTCAACGACGCCGCCGCGCTCAAGCAGGCCAACATCGGCGTGGCGATGGGCTCCGGGTCCGAGGTCACCAAACAGGCCGGCAAGATGATCCTCACCGACGACAACTTCGGCACCCTGGTCACCGCCGTGCGCCTGGGCAGGAGCACCTACGAGAAGATCGTCAACTACGTCCGCTACCAGATGAGCCAACTGCTCTCCCTGGTCCTGCTGTTCCTCACCGCCAGCATCTTCAACCTCAACGACGGCATCGCCCTGACCCCGCTGATGGTCCTGTTCCTCAACTTCTTCATCGCCATCTTCCCCGTCATCGTGATCATGCAGGAACCGGCCCTGCCCGGCCTGATGACCAAACCGCCCCGGGACCCGGACCTGAAGCTGGCCAACCCGGTGGCCGTGCGCCAGTGGGCGTTCTACGGCGCCGTGCTGTTCCTCGTCACGCTGATCGCCCTGCTGTTCGGACCCGGGGAGCTGGCCGGTGACCAGCCCAGTGTCCCGATGACGATGGGCTTCGTCGTGATGGCGTTCGGCACCATCCTCAGCGGCCTGGTCCTGCGTCGCTCCCCCGAGCCCGGCCTGGCCGAGCCCGTGCTGGGCGCACTGAGGACCCTGTCGATCCCCATCCTGATCACCATCGTCGCCGTCGAGTGGACCTTCATGCAGAACCTGCTGCTCACCACCTCCCTGACCGGTGGCCAATGGGCAGCCTGCATCGCCCTGGCCCTACTGGTCCCCATCACCATCGAGCTGAGCAAGATCCCCCGACGACGACGCCTGCCCACGCCACCCCCGGTAGACCCGGCACACGCCGTGAACCCCGCCCGCGCGATCCCACACACCGGCCACCCCGTCCGCGAGCCCGCCGCGGTGGCCTCATGACCCCCGACACGCGGGCAGCTGGCCTCCCGCACGATCCCGGTGGCCTTCCCACCCCTCCAGATCACGGCACCTGAGCTGGTCCGCATCCGGCCCAGGGCGATGCTGAACCAGCCGGGTACGGGTTGCCCTGCGTTGAGACGAGAAGGCGGGCCTTGCCCCACACTCGACGGATGTGGCTCGCCCTGGGTATCGGCAGCGCACCAGTGTCTATCGCCACGAAGACCTCAGCTGGAAGGTGGTACATCGACATGCAGACGCGATCACCACCCCCCAGTCCTCGGATGCGGCACATGGCCTCGACACTCGCCACGACAAGTGACAGGGATCCCCACGGTCGTAGGCGAAGGTTCACCGCGCCGGTGTCCGAGTGGGAGGGCTGGCCCTGGGGTCGCCGTAGTCCCCCGGCTCCACGAACCGCATCC
>JBAVKQ010000100.1:0-15601 GCA_049688395.1 Candidatus Nanopelagicales bacterium | reverse complement strand
CTGCCTGCGGGGTGGCCACCCGGGACTGGTCGCCCACGGCGCTGCCCTGGCCGCTGGCCGGGCGCACCCCCGGGGTGATCAGTGTGATGTCCTCGGGCACGGCGGCGCGGATCGCGGCGACCTCGTTGGGCGAACAGACGATGGCCCGCGCGCCGGCGCCGACGGCCAGCCGAGCCAGCCGGACCGCCGCATCCAGCGCCGGGCCGCGCAGGCCGACGGCGTCGAGGTCGGCCTCGGACAGGGAGGTGAGCACGGTCACCGCGGTGACCCGTGTCGCGGGCAGCGCCTGCGCTGCCGCGGCGATCATCGCCGGGCCGCCGCTGGCGTGCACAGTCAGGTAGTCCGGGGCCAGCCCCGCGATGCTGCGCGCCGCTCCGGCCACTGTGTTGGGGATGTCATGCAGCTTGAGGTCCAGGAACAGTGCGCAGCCGGGCGCGGCGGCCCGGACGGCCTCGAGGATCGGTGCCCCGTCGCGCAGGTAGGTCTCCAGGCCGACCTTCATGACCGAGACGTGCGGTGCGGCGGCACCGGCCCAGGCGAGCACCGTCGCGCGATCCGGACCGTCGAGTGCCACGGCGATCGGGGCGCGCACTTGAGCGGGTTCGGCAGCGGGTGTGGTCATGGGCGGTTCTCCTGTCCGGCCGGCCGCCGGGCGTCCATCGCGGCGACGTGGCGTGCCTGCATCGTGTGGCCCAGGCCCACGGCGTCGGTCAGCCGGGCGATGCCGCGCTCGGCGAGGATGTCGCGCAGCTCCGCGGAGATCCGGGCCGGGGCATGCGGGTCGTTGAACACCGCGGTGCCGACCGAGACCGCGCTGGCCCCGGCGAGCAGGAACTCGAAGGCGTCCTGGCCGGTACGGATCCCGCCCATGCCCAGGATCGGGACCTTGGGGTAGGCGGCGTGCACCTGCCAAATCGCCCGCACCGCGACCGGGCGGATCGCCGGACCGGACAGCCCGCCGGTCATCCCGCCGAGCATCGGGCGCATCGTGTCCGGGTCGATCACCATGCCCAGCAGGGTGTTGATCAGCGACAGCCCGTCGGCACCGGCCTCGAGCACGGACCTGGCGATGGCGACGATGTCGGTGACGTCGGGGCTGAGCTTGGCCAGAACCGGGATGTCCAGTGCGGTGTGCCGGCGGACCGCGGCCACCACCGAGCCGGCCGAGAACGGGTCGCAGGCGAACACCTGGCCGCGCGACTCCACGTTGGGACACGATATGTTGACCTCGATGGCGGCGATCCCCGGCTCGTGGCGCAGCCGCTGGGCGAGCTTCTGGTACTCGACCACCGACCCGCCGGCGATCGAGACCACGGTGCGGATCCCGTGCTCGCGCAGCCAGCGCAGGTCCGTGGCGATGAAGGCCTCGATACCCGGACCCTGCAGGCCGATCGAGTTCAGCATCCCCGAGGGCGTCTCGGCCATGCGTGGGGTGGGCCGGCCCGAGCGGGCCTCGAGCATGATCGACTTGGTGACCACGGCACCGATCGCGCGCAGGTCCAGGAACGGCGCCAGCTCCCGACCGGCCGCCGCGCACCCGGAGGCGGTGAGCACCGGGTCGGGCAGGTCGAGCCGACCGAGGGTGGTGGCCATGGCCACGGCTGCCCCGGGCGTGGCCGGGGCGGACATGCCGCTGGCCGCGCTCATCAGTGCCCTCCCGGCACGGGTGCGCCGAGCGTGTCGGCCGGGACGGTGCCGACCGCGTCCCAGCGCACGTCAGTGCCCCGGAACACCGGCCCGTCGGTGCAGGAGCGGACCATCCGGGTGATCCCGTCGGCGCCGCGCACCGGCAGCACGCAGGTCATGCAGATCCCGATCCCGCAGGCCATCGCCTCCTCCACCGCGCACTGGCTGTGCGCACCGGCCCGCTCGGCCACGCCGGCGACCGCGGCCAGCATCGGCATCGGCCCGCAGGCGTAGACGACATCGGCGCCTGCGGCCGTGATGATCTCGGGCAGCGGGTCGGTGACCCGACCGCGGATCCCGGCCGACCCGTCGTCGGTGGTGACGGTCACCGACGCGCAGGTGCGCTTGGCCTCGAGCACGCCGAACAGCCGGTCCTCGCTGGCTGCGCCGAGCACCATGTCGACGCGGGCGCCGCGGGCCTGCAGCGCCTGGGCGAGCATGAACAGCGGAGCCGCGCCGTAACCCCCGGCCACGAGCACGCAGGCGACCGGTTCCTTGGGCAGGGTGAACGGCCGGCCCAGTGGGCCGATCACATCGAGCTTGTCCCCGCGCCGCCGGTCGGCCAACCAGCGGGTGCCCCTGCCGTGGGTGGCGAACACCACCTCGACCGTCCCGCCGGTGGGCCCGCCGGGGGTGACCCGATGGATCGAGAACGCCCGGCGCAGCAGCATCCCCGAGCCCTCACCGCCCACGGCCAGCGCCACGAAGTGCCCGGCCCGGGTGGCCTCCGGGATGCCGGGCGCCAGCAACGTCAGGTGGTGGTAGGCACCGGTGCGCCGCAGGCTGACGACCTCGGCGCTGACCTGGACCGACATCACCGACCGCCCGGCGCGGGTGCCCCGGCGGCGTCGTCGTTCCCGGCGCTCCCCGCGTGCGCGGCGTGCAGCGCGGCGAGATCCCGGGCGTGCTCCTGCAACGAGCGCACCCCGATGTTCCCGGCGAGCAGCGCCTCGATGCCCTGGACCGCGGCGCCCAGGCCCTGGGCGGTGGTGATGCAGGGCACACCGCGAACCACCGCTGCGGTGCGGATCTCGTAGCCGTCCAAGCGCGAGCCCACGCCATAGGGGGTGTTGACGATCAAGTCGATGTGCCCGCCGAGAATGGCATCGACGGTGTTCATGCCCGCGCCCGCCTGGTGGATCTTGCGGATGTCCCCGACCTGCACCCCGTTGCGCCGCAGCACGTCGGCGGTGCCCCCGGTGGCCACGATGTCGAACCCGAGATCGGCCAGCCGCTTGAGGGGGAAGATCATCGAGCGCTTGTCCCGGTTGGCCACCGAGACGAAGACCGTGCCCGAGGTGGGCAGTCCCGAGGAGTACGCCGCGATCTGCGACTTGGCGAAGGCCGTGCCGAACTGGGCGTCGAGGCCCATGACCTCCCCGGTGGAGCGCATCTCGGGACCGAGCACGGTGTCCACGCCCAGGAACCGACCGAAGGGCAGCACCGCCTCCTTGACCGCGATCATCCCGCCGTCGGGCAGGTCCGCGGCGTCCCCGACCGCGGGCAGGGTCCCGTCGGCGCGCAGGTCCGCGATGCTCTCGCCCAGCGCGATCCGGGCGGCGGCCTTGGCCAGGGGAACGCCGGTCGCCTTGGCCACGAACGGCACCGTGCGCGACGCACGCGGGTTGGCCTCGAGCACGTAGAGCACATCCGCGGCGATCGCGTACTGCACGTTGAGCAGTCCCTGCACCCCCACGCCGCGGGCGATCGCCTCGGTGGAGGTCCGGATCCGGGCGATGTCCGCCCGCCCCAGGGTGATGGGGGGCAGCGCGCAGGCGGAGTCCCCGGAGTGGATCCCGGCCTCCTCGATGTGCTCCATCACGCCGCCGAGGTAGAGCTCGGTGCCGTCGTAGAGCGCGTCGACGTCGATCTCCAGCGCGTCGTCGAGGAACCGGTCGACCAGCACCGGGTGCTCGGGGCTGACCTGGGTGGCCCGGTCGATGTAGGAGGCCAGCATCGGCTCGTCGTAGACGATCTCCATGCCGCGCCCGCCGAGCACGTAGGAGGGCCGCACGAGCACCGGGTAGCCGACCTCCTCGGCCACGGCGCGGGCCTCGTCGAACGAGGAGGCCATCCCGAACTTGGGCGCCGGCAGGCCGGCGGCGGCCAGCACCCGGCCGAACGCGCCGCGCTCCTCGGCCAGGTCGATGGCCTGCGGGGAGGTGCCCACAATCGGCACCCCGGCGGCCTGCAGCCCATGGGCCAGGCCAAGCGGGGTCTGGCCGCCGAGCTGGCAGATGACCCCGGCGACCGGGCCGGCAGCCAGCTCCGCGTGGTACACCTCGAGGACGTCCTCCAGGGTCAACGGCTCGAAGTACAGCCGCGAGGAGGTGTCGTAGTCGGTGGAGACGGTCTCCGGGTTGCAGTTGATCATGATCGTCTCGAAGCCGACCTCGCGCAGCGTCAGCGAGGCGTGCACGCACGAGTAGTCGAACTCGATGCCCTGCCCGATCCGGTTGGGTCCCGAGCCGAGGATGATCACCGCGGGCACCTGGCGCGGGGCGACCTCTGTCTCCTCGTCGTAGCTGGAGTAGTGGTAGGGCGTGCTGGCCGCGAACTCGGCGGCGCAGGTGTCGACGGTCTTGAACACTGGCCGGATCTCCAGGGCGTGGCGTACGCCGCGGACCACGTCGGTGGGAATCCCGCGCGCCGCACCGATCTGGGCGTCGGAGAAGCCGTGCCGCTTGGCCAGCCGGAGCAGGTCCGGGCCGAGCACGCGGGCGGTGCGCACCTGCTCGCCGACCTCGTTGAGCGCCACGATCTGGTCCAGGAACCACGGGTCGATGGCGGTGGCGGTGTGCACCTCCTCGATCGAGGCGCCGGCGCGCAGCAGCGCCTGGACCTCCTCGAGCCGGCCGTCGTGAGGCACCCGCACGGACTCCAGCAGGCCCTCGCGATCCAGCTCGGCAGGGTCGCCCACCCAGCTGAACCCGGCGTCCTTCTTCTCCAGCGAGCGCAGCGCCTTCTGCAGCGCCTCGGTGAAGTTGCGCCCGATGGCCATCGCCTCGCCCACGCTCTTCATGTGCGTGGTGAGCTCGTGATTGGCCGCCGGGAACTTCTCGAACGCGAACCGGGGGGCCTTGACCACGACGTAGTCCAGCGTCGGCTCGAAGCTGGCCGGGGTCTTGCGGGTGATGTCGTTGGGGATCTCGTCGAGGGTGTAGCCCACTGCCAGCCGGGCGGCGATCTTGGCGATCGGGAAGCCGGTGGCCTTGGAGGCCAGCGCCGAGGAGCGCGACACCCGCGGGTTCATCTCGATGACGATCATCCGCCCCGTCCGCGGGTCGATCGCGAACTGGATGTTGCAGCCGCCGGTGTCCACCCCGACGGCACGGATGATCTCGATGCCCACATCGCGCATGTGCTGGTACTCGCGGTCGGTGAGGGTCAGCGCCGGGGCGACGGTGATCGAGTCACCGGTGTGCACCCCCATCGGGTCGACGTTCTCGATGGAGCAGACCACCACGACGTTGTCGTTGCGGTCGCGCATCAGTTCGAGCTCGTACTCCTTCCACCCCAGGATGGACTCCTCGAGCAGGACCTCGGTGGTCGGCGAGGCCGCCAGGCCCGCGCCGGCGATCTCGTGCAGGCCGGCCTCGTCGTGCGCGATCCCGGAGCCCGCACCGCCCATGGTGAAGCTCGGCCGGACGACCACGGGGTAGCCGAGGTCCGCGACTGCGGCCAGGCATTCGGCCATCGTGTGGCAGACGACCGAGCGCGCCGACTCGGCACCGATCGCGGCGACGATCTCCTTGAACATCTGCCGGTTCTCGCCGCGCTCGATCGCCTCGGTGTTGGCCCCGATCAGCTCCACGCCGTACTTGGCCAGCGTTCCGTCGGCGTACAGGGCCATCGCGGCGTTGAGAGCCGTCTGCCCGCCCAGGGTCGGCAGCAGCGCGTCGGGGCGTTCGCGCTCGATGATCCGGGTCACGAACTCCGTGGTGATCGGTTCGATGTAGGTGGCGTCGGCGAACTCCGGGTCGGTCATGATCGTGGCCGGGTTGGAGTTGACCAGGATGACCCGCAGGCCCTCGCTGCGCAGCACCCGGCAGGCCTGCGTGCCGGAGTAGTCGAACTCCGCGGCCTGGCCGATCACGATGGGTCCGGAGCCGATCACCAGGACCGAGGTGATGTCAGCGCGACGTGGCATCGAAGGCCTTCCGACAGGTGGGTCGGGCAGAGGCATCGCCTCGCCCAAGAGGATCGGACATGGCCATGAGGATGGGCATCGCCCACTCCTTCCCCGCCTCTCAGGACGGCATTAAAGGAGGCTTCCGATGGAGGCTTCAGTTGCCCCAGAGCATACCGGGTGGCCTCGGGGCCGCGTGCGGGACCCGCGCACCGATCGGTCTGCGTCCTGGATTCACAGGCACTGGATGGGTGGGATCGACCACGCAGGCTGCAGCGACATTCAGAGGGTCGCCTGGACGTGCACGACCGAGCCGGCGGGCGCGTAGGCGACGATGTTGCCCGCCAGTGGTTCGCCGTCGACGACCAGCGCGGCCCGCGCACCGGGCGTGCCCGAGTTCGTGACGCTGATCCGGTAGGTGGCGCCCCGGGCGACCCGGGTGACCTCCCACGAGGGCAGGTCGGGCCCGATCTGCGGGTCGACGACCAGCCCGTCGTAGCCGGGGCGCACTCCGAGCAGGTACTGCGACACGGCCACGAAGTTCCACGCGGCGGTGCCCGTCAGCCAGGAGTTCTTCGCCTCGCCGTGCCGGGGCGCCTGCTTGCCGGCGATCATCTGGGCGTAGACATAGGGCTCGAGGCGGTGCACCTCGGAGATGTCCTCGCGGTAGGCCGGGGTGATCCGCCGGTAGTAGTCGAAGGCGCGCTCGCCCCGGCCGACCATGGTCTCGGCGATGATCACCCAGGGATTGTTGTGGCAGAAGATCCCGCCGTTCTCCTTGTAGCCCGGCGGGTAGGTGGACACCTCGCCCAGTTCGATCCGGTAGGAGGTGTAGGCCGGGTGCAGCAGCACGAGCCCGTGCTCGGTGCCCAACAGCTCGCCCACCGAGTCCAGGGCGCGCACCGCGAGGCTCTGGGCATGCCCGGGGTCGGCGGGGTCGGTGCTGGTCAGCCCGATGCCACCCATGATCGCCATGCCCTGCGGCTCGATCCAGATCCGGCCCTCGGTGTCCTGGCCGGTGCCGACCCTGGTGCCGTGGAAGTCGTAGGCGCGCAGGAACCACTGCCCGTCCCAGCCGTGCTCGAGGACCGCGGCCCGCATCGACGCGACGGCCTCGCGGGCGCGCCGGGCGACCTGGGTCAGGCCCCGGCGCTCGGCGATCGCGACGTACTCCGGGCCGATGGCGGCGAACATCGCGGCGATGAACACCGACTCCGCCGTTGCACCGGCCTGGTTCGCCGTGGTCTGGAAGGACTCGCCGGGCTCGGTGGAGAAGCAGTTGAGGTTCAGGCAGTCGTTCCAGTCCGCACGCCCGATCAGGGGCAGTCCGTGCGGACCCTTGTTGGCCAGGGTGAACTCGAAGGACCTGGTCAGGTGCTCGAAGAGCGGGGCGGCCTGCGCCGGGTCGTTGTCGAAGGGCACGGGCGCGTCGAGGATCGACCAGTCGCCGGTCTCCTTGAGGTAGCCAGCGACGCCCAGGATCAGCCACAGCGGGTCGTCGTTGAACCCGGCGCCCACGTCGTCGTTGCCGCGCTTGGTCAACGGCTGGTACTGGTGGTAGGCCGAGCCGTCGAGCAGTTGGGTGGCGGCGATGTCAAGGATCCGCGCACGGGCCCGATCGGGGACCAGATGGACGAACCCGAGCAGGTCCTGGTTGGAGTCCCGGAAGCCCATCCCGCGCCCGATCCCGGTCTCGAAGTAGGACGCCGAGCGCGACATGTTGAACGTCACCATGCACTGGTACTGGTTCCAGATGTTGACCATCCGGTCGAGTCTGGGGTCGGTGGAGGTGAGGGTGAACGTGCTCAGCAGCTGGTCCCAGTGGGCGCGCAACCGGTCGAACGCGGCCTCGGTCTGCTCCGCGGTGGCGAACGCCGCGAGCAGCTCGTGGGCCCCGGCCTTCGCCAGGACCTGACCGGCGGGGACCCCATTCGCCGCGTCGGCCGGTGCCCACTTGGCCTCGCGGGGGTTCTCCAGGTAGCCCAGGACGAACGTGAAGCTGCGCGACTGACCCGGCTCCAGCGCGACGACCAGGTGGTGCGAGCCGATCGGGTACCAGCCCGAGACCACCGAGTTCGCGGCCCGGCCCGCGTGCGGCACGGCCGCCTCGCCCAGGCCGTTGTAGGCGCCGACGAAGGTGTCGCGGTCGGTGTCGAACCCGTCGGCGCGCGCGTTGACGCCGAACACCGCGTAGTGCTCCCGGCGCTCGCGGTACTCGGTGCGGTGGTAGATCGCCGACCCGTGCGGGCCGTCGAGCTCGACCTCGACCTCGGCCAGGGACAGGTTGCGCTGGTAGTTGGTCTGGTCGTCGTGGGCGTTCCACAGCGCGAACTCCAGGAACGAGAACAGGCCGACGGACTTGGCCGCGTCCGACTCGTTGGTCAGCGTGACCTGCGCGACCTCGGCGTTGCGGTCCAGGGGCACGAAGTACAGCACCGAGGCGCGCAGGCCCCCGCGAGCGCCGGTGATGCGCGTGTACCCCAGGCCGTGCCGGGCCTCGAAGAAGTCCAGATCGGCTTTCACCGGCAGCCAGGACGGGGTCCAGACATCGCCGCCGTCCTCGAGGTAGAAGTAGCGCCCGCCGGCGTCGGTGGGGATGTTGTTGTAGCGGTAGCGGGTCAGTCGGCGCATCCGCGCGTCGCGGTAGAAGCTGTAGCCACCCGCGGTGTGCGAGATCAGGGAGAAGAAATCCTGGGAGCCCAGGTAGTTGATCCACGGGTAGGGCGTGCGCGGCGTGGTGACCACGTACTCGCGGGCCGCGTCGTCGAAGTGGCCGAAACGCATGGTGGGGGCCTTCCTGCAGCCGGTGGCGCGCCACGGCGCCCGTGCGGGCGCGACGCCTCGGGTCTGCGAGCCTATCGCCGAGGCCCTGGGCTATGCCCCCATCAGCTCGGCGAAGCGGTCGAACAGGTACGCCGAGTCGTGCGGGCCGGCGGCCGCCTCCGGGTGGTACTGCACCGAGAACGCCGGGACGTCCAGGCAGCGCAGACCCTCGACGACGTCGTCGTTGAGGCAGACATGGCTGACCTCGACGCGGCCGAACTCGGTGTCGCTGACCCGGTCCAGGGGGGCGTCGACGGCGAACCCGTGGTTGTGGGCGGTGATCTCCACGCGACCGGTCGCCCGGTCCGACACGGGCTGGTTGATGCCCCGGTGGCCGTAGCCGAGCTTGAAGGTGCCGAAGCCCAGGGCCCTGCCCAGAACCTGGTTGCCGAAGCAGATGCCGAACACCGGGATCCGCGCGGCCAGCACGGCGCGCATCTGGGCCACCGCATGATCGGCGGTGGCCGGGTCACCGGGGCCGTTGGAGAAGAACACCCCGACCGGGCCCGACACGCCCTGGGCCCGGGCGACCAGGTCCGCCGGCGAGATGCCGGCCGGCAGCACGTGCACGGTCATGCCGCGCTGGGCCAGCTGCGCCGGGGTCATCGTCTTGATGCCCAGGTCGACAGCCAGCACGGTGCCGGCCTGGGTGCCGATCGCGGGGACGACGTACTCCTGGGTGGTCGTCACCTGGGCGGTCAGGTCCGCGCCGGCCATCGGGGGGCTGGCCAGCACCGCGGCGTGGTGGGCGGCGAACCCGAGGGACGCAGCCTCGCCGGAGAAGATCCCGGCGCGCATCGCGCCGCGCTCGCGCAGGTGGCGGGTCAGCGCGCGGGTGTCGACCCCGCTGATCCCGACCACGCCGTAGCGGACCAACTCCTCGTCGAGGCTGCGGGTCGCCCGCCAGTTGGACACCCGCCGGGCCGGGTCGCGCACGACGTAGCCGGCCACCCAGATCCGCCCGGACTCCGGGTCCTGGTCGTTGACCCCGGTGTTGCCGATGTGCGGGGCGGTCATCACCACGACCTGGCGGTGGTAGGACGGGTCGGTCAGGGTCTCCTGGTAGCCCGACATACCCGTGGAGAACACGGCCTCGCCGACGGTCGTGCCGACCGCGCCGTAGGCCTGGCCGGTGAACGTCCGGCCATCCTCGAGGACGAGCACGGCCGGGGTGGGCGCTTCGACGTGGGTCATCGGGATCCTTCCCCCGTGGGGACCAGCAGGCTCAGCGCCTGCGCGGTTGCGACGTGCGCCTCCGGGTCGTCAGCGCGGAACCCGGTCTCGACCCGGCGCGGGCCCCACTGCCAGCCGATCAGGATCAGCCCGCCGGCCTCGAACGCCTTCTGCGCCTGCCCGGAGCCCAGGCGGACCTCGGTCAGCGCGGAGCGCGGGATCCACAGGTCGGCCTCTCCGGTGCGTTCGAGGAGCACGCCCTGGTCGGTGCTGCGCAGCGTGGCCCGGCAGCGGTAGCCCATCCCGTGGGCGACGATCCGGTCGAGCAGGTCCCCGGCAGTGGTGGTGGCCACGTAGAGCCCGGCGACGCCGGCCGGCTCGGCGACGCTGCGCCCAGAGCCGTCCTCGTCGGACTCGCCCGGGCCCGCCTGGGCCAGCACGCCGGCGGGCGGTACCGGCAGTGCGGGCAGGTCGCCCTGGCGGGCCTCCCGGGCCGTCCAGCCCCGGCGCATCCCCCAGACCCCGAGGCCGATGATCGCCAGCGTGACGACGGTGAGCAGGATCCGCGGGCCCCATGAGGTGACCGGTGCGGATTCTGCCGTCCGGACGAGCGCGCCGATCACCGAGCGTCCACGAGCGCCCGGTCCAGCACGGTCGGCCGCCCGCGCAGGAAGGTGGCCACCACAGGTGTGGGCAGGTCACGTCCGCCGTAGGGATTGTTGCGGCTCTTGGACGCGGACCTGCTGGGGTCCACGGTGCCCCGCGACTCGGGGTCGATCAGGACCAGGTGCGCGGGCTCCCCCACGGCCAACGGCCGGCCGTGGTCGGGGCGCCGGCCGATCCGGGCCGGGGTCGCGGACATCACCCGGGCCACGTCGGCCCAGTCGAGTCGGCCAGTGCGCACCATGGTGTCCATGACCACCGCGAGGGCCGCCTCGAGCCCGATCATGCCGAAGGCGGCCACGGCCCATTCGCACTCCTTGTCCTCCATCGGGTGCGGGGCGTGGTCGGTGCCCACGATGTCGATGGTGCCGTCGGCCAGGCCGGCGCGCACCGCCTCCACATCGGCTGGGCTGCGCAGCGGCGGGTTCACCTTGAAGATCGGGTCATAGGTGGTGGCCAGGTCCTCGGTGAGCAGCAGGTGGTGCGGGGTCACCTCGGCCGTGACGTCGATGCCGCGGGCCTTGGCCCAGCGCACGATATCCACGGAGCCGGCCGTCGACAGGTGGCAGACGTGCAGGCGGGACCCGACGTGCTCGGCGAGCAGCACGTCGCGGGCGATGATCGCCTCCTCGGCCACCGCGGGCCAGCCGCGCAGGCCCAGTCGCCCGGACAGCTCGCCCTCGTTCATCTGGGAGTCCTCGGTCAGCCGTGGCTCCTGGGAGTGCTGGGCGATCACCCCGTCGAAGGCCTTGACGTACTCCAGCGCGCGGCGCATGAGCACCGCGTCGGACACGCACCTGCCGTCGTCGGAGAACACCCGGACGCCGGCCTGCGAGTCGGCCATCGCGCCGAGCTCGGCCAGCTGCGTGCCTTCGAGTCCGACTGTCACCGCGCCCACCGGGTAGACGTCGACCAGGCCCGCTCGCTTGCCCAGGTGCCAGACCTGCTCGACGACTCCCGCGGTGTCGGCGACCGGGTCGGTGTTGGCCATGGCGTGCACCGCGGTGAACCCGCCGAGCGCGGCGGCCCGGGAGCCGGTCAGCACGGTCTCGGCGTCCTCGCGGCCGGGCTCGCGCAGGTGCGTGTGCAGGTCGACCAGTCCGGGCAGGGCGATCAGGCCCTCGGCGGGCACGACCGTCGCGTCGCCGGCGTCCAGCGAGCCGGGTGCCCCGATCGCCGTGATCGTCTCGGCCTCGATGCGGATGTCCGCGGCCGGGCCGCCCAACGGGCGGGCGCCGGTGATCAGGTACGTCATTGGATCTGTCCTCCGAGGAGCAGGTAGAGCACGGCCATCCGGATGCTCACGCCATTGGTGACCTGCTCGACGATCACCGACCGGGGACCGTCGGCCACGTCGGCTGTGATCTCCATGCCGCGGTTCATCGGGCCCGGGTGCATGACGATCGCGTGCTCGGGCAGCATCCCGGCGCGCCGGGCGTCCAGGCCGTAGCGCCGCGAGTACTCCCGCTCGCTGGGGAAGTACGCCGCCCCCATCCGCTCGCGCTGCACGCGCAGCATCATGAGGGCGTCGGTCTCGGGCAGCGGGGCGTCCAGGTCGTAGGACACCTCGCACGGCCAGTTCTCGATGCCGACCGGGATCAGGGTGGGCGGGGCCACGAGCGTGACCTGCGCCCCGAGGGTGGCCAGCAGCAGCACGTTGGAGCGCGCCACCCGGGAGTGCAGCACGTCACCGACGATCGTCACCCGCCGCCCGGCCAGGTCCCCGTCGCCATCCTCTAGGTGCTCGCGCATGGTGTAGGCGTCGAGCAGCGCCTGGGTGGGATGCTCGTGGGTGCCGTCGCCGGCGTTGACCACCGCGGCATCGATCCACCCGGAGTTGGCCAGCCGGTGCGGTGCGCCACTGGCACCGTGGCGGATCACCACCCCGTCGGCGCCCATCGCCTGCAGCGTCATCGCCGTGTCCTTGAGGCTCTCGCCCTTGGACACACTGGACCCCTTGGCGGAGAAGTTGATGACGTCGGCCGACAGCCGCTTGGCCGCGGCCTCGAACGAGATCCGGGTGCGGGTGGAGTCCTCGAAGAACAGGTTCACCACCGTGCGACCGCGCAGGGTGGGCAGCTTCTTGACCTCGCGGCTGCTCACCGCGGACAGCTCGCGCGCGGTGTCCAGCACCAGGACGGCGTCGTCGTGGGTCAGGTCAGCTGCCGACAGCAGGTGCCGGTTCACGCCTCCGCCCCGATGACGACCTCGTCGACCCCGTCGGTCTCGGCCAGGCGCACGTGCACCGACTCCCGCAGCGAGGTGGGCACGTTCTTGCCCACGTAGTCGGCCCGGATCGGGAACTCGCGGTGGCCGCGGTCGATCAGGACCGCCAGTCGCACCGCCCGGGGTCGGCCGAGCTCGGCCAGGGCATCGAGCGCGGCGCGCACGCTGCGTCCGCTGAACAGCACGTCGTCGACGAGCACCACCGTGCGCCCGTCGATCCCCTCGGCGGGGACGTCGGTGCGCTCCAGGGCGCGGGCGGGGCGCATCCGCAGGTCGTCGCGGAACATGGTGATGTCCAGGGACCCGACCGGGGGCTCGGTGCCGGGCTCGATGCTGCCGATCCGTTCGGCGATGCGGTGGGCCAGCGGGACCCCGCGACTGGGGATGCCGAGCAGGACGAGGTCCGCGGCACCCTTCTCGCGCTCGAGGATCTCGTGGGCGATGCGTGACAGAGCACGCGCAATATCTGACTGGTCGAGCACGCGGGTGGGCACACCCACTCCTTCCCCGCCTCACAGGACGGTGCTTTAAAGGAGATCGTCGGGACGCGGCCCATCCTAGCTGCCCCCAGCCGGCGCGCCGCCGAGGACCCGCGCGCTCAGTCGACCATCCGGCGGGCGTCGACGTTGAGCACGCCCCAGGCGACCAGCTGCTCGGCAAGGGCGCCGGGCGCCTCGTCGTAGATGACCGCGAGGGTGCGCAGGTCGTCCTGGCGGATCGAGAGGATCCGACCGTTGTAGTCCCCACGCTGGGCCTGGATCGCGGCCACGTAGCGCGCCAGTGGTCCCGCCCGGTCGGCGGGAACCTGGCCCAGGTTCTCGAGGTCCAGGACCAGGCGAGGAGGTGCCTCGCTGATGACCTGCGAGGCCGGCTCGGGCAGCAGCTCGGCCATCGGCACGCCGTAGAACTCGGCCAGCTCAGCCAGCCGCTGCACCGTCACAGCGCGGTCGCCGCGCTCGTAGGAGCCGACGACGACGGCCTTCCAGATGCCCTCGGACTTGGCCTCGACACCCTGTAGGGACAAGCCTTGCTGGTTGCGGACGGAGCGCAGCTTCCTGCCCAGCGCCTTCGCGTACTCGTTGGACATCAGTCTCCTCCGTGGTCGAGCACACGCTACGGAGAGTGACCGGTGGGATGCAACCGGACGGGCCCTCTGCTCGCGGGGAAGTGCGCAACTGCGCTGGCAGCAGCGCAGCAGTGTTGGTCTAGGTCCGCCGCTCCACCGATCCGGCACCCACGCGGTGCACTCGGATCATGTTGGTGGTGCCGGCGATTCCGGGCGGCACGCCGGCGATCAGGATCGCGATCTCGCCCGGCTTGCCGATGCCGCTGGCCAGCAGCTCGGCGTCGATCAGCTCGACCATCTGGTCGGTCTGCGCTGCCGGCGGGACCAGGAAGCACTTGATGCCCCAGACGACCGCCAGCTCCTGCTGGACCGACACGTTCGGGGTGAACACGACCATGCGCATCTTGGGGCGGGTGGCAGCCATGATCCGCGCGGTGACGCCGGTCTCGGTGAAGGCCGCCAGGTAGTTGGCCCGCAGCGCCTTGGCGACGTCCACCGCGGACTTGGTCACCGCCTCGCCGACGCGCAGGTCCCGCTTCTTGGGCAGCTTGGGCATCCGCTCGAGCCCGTGCTCCTCGGTGTAGGACACGATCGAGGCCATCGTCTGCACCACGAGGTTCGGGTGCCGCCCGACGCTGGTCTCCCCGGAGAGCATCACCGCATCGGCGCCGTCGAGCACCGCATTGGCCACGTCGGAGGCCTCCGCGCGGGTGGGTCGGCTGTTCTCCATCATCGACTCGAGCATCTGGGTGGCCACGATGACCGGCTTGGCAGCCTCGCGGCACATCTGGATCGCGTGCTTCTGCACGATCGGGACCTCGGCCAGGGGCAGCTCCACGCCCAGGTCGCCGCGGGCCACCATGATCCCGTCGAAGGCGGCGACGATGCCGGCGAGGTTCTCCACCGCCTGGGGCTTCTCGACCTTGGCCATGACCGGGATCCGCCGGCCCAGGTCGTCCATGATCGCGTGGACGTCGTCGACGTCCTCGGCCGAGCGCACGAAGGACAGGAACACGAAGTCCACGCCGATGCGCAGCGCCCAGCGCAGGTCCTCCTTGTCCTTCTCGGACAGGGCCGGGACGCTCACCGCGACGCCGGGCAGGTTGATGCCCTTGTTGTTGCTGACCGGGCCGCCCTCCAGCACGCGGGTGACCACCCGGGGGCCCTCGACCTCGACCACCTCGAGCTTGACCTTGCCGTCGTCGACGAGCACGGTGTCCCCGGGGTTGCAGTCCTCGGGCAGCCCCTTGTGGGTGGTGCCGCACTGGTTGACGTCGCCGAGGATCTCCTCGGTCGTGATCGTGAACGACGCGCCGTTCTCGAGCATGACCGGGCCGTCGGCGAACCGCCCGAGGCGGATCTTGGGCCCCTGCAGGTCGGCGACGATGCCCACGCCCCGACCCAGCTCGCGCGCCGCCCGGCGCACGTTGGCATACGAGGCGGCGTGATCGGCGTAGTCGCCATGGGACATGTTGAGTCGGGCGACGTTCATGCCCGAGTCGATCAGTTCCTTGATCTGCTCGTAGGAGGCGGTTGAGGGACCCAGGGTGCACACGATCTTCGCTCGACGCATGCCGAGAACCCTAGCCAGACTCGGTGCGTTCAGCGCGCCGAACAGAGGTGCGATGTGGCCACTTCTGGACCCCCGCCGGCGCGGTCGTCACTCGCGGTAGAGGATCCGGGCAGTCGCCGGCGAGCGGCTCTGCGCCCGGGCCCGCAGCACCCGTGTGGGTGTTGCGGTCAGGGCGCGCAGCAGCCAGAGGTACAGCACGACCAGCCCGTAGCCGACCACCTCGACGGGGCGGACCGACGCCGGGGCCACCGTCGAGTGCAGC
>JBAVKQ010000099.1:0-9770 GCA_049688395.1 Candidatus Nanopelagicales bacterium | reverse complement strand
CCCCGGCCCAGGCGCCGGCGCCGGCCGAGAGCCAGACGCTCGCCGCCGATCCCGTCAATTCGGCGTCCTGGCCGGTGGCTGCGCGGGGCCGAGTCCTACCCGCAGCGGGGAACGGGACCGGCGCGCGAACCTCGCACCCGATGTGTGGGTTTGGGGGCGCGTGCCGTCCCGCTGGGTCGAACCTCGCATCCGATGTGTGGGTCTGGCGGTGGCCAGGCCCGGCTGGAAACCCACACATCGGATGCGAGGTTGACTCACGGCGGAAAGGACCCGGCCGCAAACCCGCACTTCTCGTGCGAGGTGGCACGCCCACCTTCGCGGTGCACACGGTCTGGACCCGTGCTCCGTGAGGAGCCGCTGGCCGATTCGGGCCCGCCTCCTGCGAAGGTGGTTGGCCAGCGCCGACCTACCCCGTAGGGCCACGTTTCCCACCCAGCTCGCGTCGCCATCTGGACGAAGGCCGTGGGCGTACCCCATCCGGAACTGGCTGGCCAACGCTCTTCGACGCCCGTCAGAGCCCGGCGAACAGGTCGACCTCCCGACCGTCGGCGTCGAACGGGCCGGCGGCCTGTCCACGGACCAGCCGGAAGTACTCGGTGGCCATCGCCGGCGCGCCGATGTTGTTGCTCAGCGCGAAGAAGCCGCTGTCCACCGCGATCTGGGTGGCGTGCGCGCGCATTGCACCGAGCTTGGCCTCGTAGAACGCCGCGCCGTCGATGGCCGTGGTGACCAACTCGTCATCGACGCCGAACGGCAGGTCGTCGGGGTCCATCGCGGCGAACCCGGTGGTCTCGCCGGCGGCCTGCATGGCCTGGATCCCGGCGCGCATCACCCCGCGCGGGAACGCGGTCCAGTACACCTTGGTCACGCTGTGCGCCGGCCCGAGATCAGGGCGGAACGACGGCGCCTCCGCCAGCGCGATGCCGTACATGGCCACTCGATGGGCCTGGATGTGGTCCGGGTGCCCATAGCCGCCGAAGTCGTCGTAGGTCACCACCACCTGCGGACGGGTCTCGCGGATGACGGCCACGACATGCGTGGTGGCAGCCAGCAGGTCCGCGCGCCAGAAGCACTCGGGGCGATCATTCGCGGGCGTGCCCATCATCCCGGAGTCGCGATAGGTGCCGGGACCGCCGAGCAGCCGCCAGTCGGTCACTCCCAGGGCCGCCATCGCATCGGCCAGCTCGGTCATCCGGTGCTCGCCGAGCTGGTCGTCCTGGTCGGCGCCCAGGTGGGTCATGCCCGGCAGGACGATCTCGCCCTCCTCGCCCAACGTGCAGGTCAGCAGGGTCACCAGGGTGTCCTCGGCCGCGGCATAGTGGGCCATCGTGGTGCCCGAGCCGATCGTCTCGTCGTCGGGGTGGGCGTGCACGAACAGGGCGCGGTACGCAGGCAGGCTCATGAGGTCACAGGTTAGTGCGCTCCCCCGCCTCGTGCTCCCTTTCGTGGCACGCAGATTCGGTACGTGGGGCGCAGACGGCATAGCGGAGTGCGCGGCGTGGGCCTACGTCGGCGTGGTGCGCGGCACGTGGGCCCGCTGCAACCTGGTGCGCGGCACCATGGGGTTGCCTGGCACCCCGCTGGAGGACTCGGGTCCCGGTCCTCAGCCCTGCGCGAAGTCGCGCCCCGTCGGCTCGCGGGAGCCCGGAGTCGTCGAGGAACCGGCCGGCCGCGGACCCGGGCCACCCGCACCAGGCCGCGCCGCGGGCAGTTCGGGCAGATGGCAGGCCACCCGGTGCGCAGCGCCCAGGGGCGTCGCGAGCTGGGGCTCGTCCTCGGCGCACTGGGGCTTCGCCCGGAAGCACCACGGGCGGTAGGCGCATCCCCCTGGCACCGGGCGACCTGCCTCGGGTCCGGTCGCACCCGAGTCACCTCGCGTGGAGCCCGCCCTCGGCGACCCTGCCTCGGCCAGCAGCGCCTGCGTGTAGGGGTGCAGCGAGCGGGTCCTGAGCTCATCGGGGGTGAGCAATTCGACGATCCGGCCCTGGAAGAGCACGCCCACCAGATCGCAGGACTGCGCGGCCTCGTCGATGTCCGAGGTCAGGAGGACGACCGCCGCACCGGTGCGGCTGACCGACCGCAGCAGGCGCGTGACCCGGCTGCGCTGGTCGGCAGCGAGACCCTCGGGGGGCTCGTCGCAGATGACCAGCCGTGGTTGGCCCGCGACCGCCGCGACGACCTGCACCAGGTACTGCTCGGCGGCGCTGAGCTTGCGCACCCGGGCGCCCATCAGCTCGTCGGGCAGGCCCAGGGCGCCCATCAGGTCAGCCACCGAAGGTGCCTCGGCAGCGCTGGGCTCCGAGCCCCTCTCGTGCGAGCCGGTCCTGTCCGTGCCGGTCCCATGAGTGCTCGGCTCGTCCGGACCCAGCTCGTCGGGACCCAGCTCGTCCGTGCCCAGCTCGTCTGGACCCGGCTCGTCCGGGCCCGCCGGGCCCGATGCGGTTCGGCCCGTCGCAGCCCAGTTCGATCCGGCCGATGCGACCGCGGCGCCGAGCAACTCACCGACCGTGGCACGCCGATCCGCGCCGGGCGCGTCGGTGGCCACGAAGCCCACCGACCCGAGCAGCGCCCGACGCTCCCGACGGCCGGCCAGGGCGATGTCGAGATCCTGCAGGCGCAGCGTCCCCGAGGTCGGCTCCAGGCGCCCGGCGAGCAGGGCACCTGCGGTGGACTTGCCGGCGCCCTTCTCGCCCACGAGTCCGCACACCTCACCGGAGCGCAGCTCGAGGCTCAATGACGACACCGCCGGACCGGGCTGGCGCCTGCGCCCGAGCCCCCGGCCGGGCGGGTAACTCTTGGTCAGTGCGCGCGCCGCGAGGACCGGGCCGGCACCGGCATCGGATCCGCTCATCGGCTCCTCCGGGGCCAGGCGTGGATCGTGGCTGGCACTAGGCGGAACCGACCACCCGCGTCTGCGGCAGCACCTCGCCGCCCACCGCACGGCTGGTCTCCCAGCCCTCGGCCGCATCCTCGGGGAAGTGGCAGGCGACGAACTGCCGGGGGCGGATCTCGTGCAGCAGGGGCTCCTGGGTGGCACAGATGTCCTGGGCCTTCCAGCAGCGGGTGCGGAACCGGCAGCCCGAGGGCGGGTCGGCCGGACTGGGCACGTCCCCGACGAGCTCGATGCGAGTGCGCGCACGCTGGGCGACCGGGTCCGGCAGCGGCACGGCCGACAGCAGCGCCCTGGTGTACGGGTGCGCAGGTGCGGCGTAGAGGTTGCCCTGCGGCGCGGTCTCGACGATCTTGCCCAGGTACATCACCGCGATCCGGTCCGCGATCTGGCGCACCACCGCGAGGTCATGGCTGATGAAGATGTAGGACAGGTGCAACTCGTCGCGCAGGTCGAAAAGCAGGTTCATCACCTGGGCCTGCACCGACACGTCCAGAGCGGACACCGGCTCGTCGGCGACGATGATGCTCGGTTTGAGGGCCAACGCCCGGGCCACGCCGATGCGTTGGCGCTGGCCGCCGGAGAACTGGTGCGGGTAGCGGTTGATGAACTCCGGGTTCAGCCCCACCTGGTCCATCAGGGCCGCGACCGCGTCCTTCCTGGACGTCCCGGCGGGCAGGGCATCGGGGTGGATGTCGAACGGCTCGCCGATGATCGACGACACGGTCATCCGGGGGTTCAGCGAGGTGTAGGGGTCCTGGAGGATGATCTGGATGTCGCGGCGCTTGGCCCGCATGGCCCGGCCGCTGAGGTCGGTGATCTCCTCGCCCAGGATCTTGATCGATCCCGAGGTCGGCTTCTCCAGGCCCATCAGCAACCGGCCCGTGGTCGACTTGCCGCAGCCGCTCTCCCCGACGATCGCCAGGGTTTCACCCTGCTCGAGGTACAGCGTGACGCCATCCACGGCTTGGACGGTGCCGACCTGCTTCTTGAACAGGATGCCCTGCGTGATCGGGTAGTGGCGCACCATGTCCGTGGCCTCGATGACGCGGACCTGATCAGGAGACTCCATTGGCGAGCACCTCCTGGGCGAACCAGCAGCGGCTGGTGTGGTCGGCACCGACATCGACCAGGTCCGGCGGTTCGCCGGTGCGGCACTTGTCCACCGCCATCGGGCAGCGCGGGTTGAAGGCGCACCCGGCGGGGACGCGGTACAGGCTGGGCGGCAGGCCCTTGATCGCCGGAAGTCGCTCGATGCGCTGGTCGAGCTTCGGGATCGACTGGAGCAGGCCGTAGGTGTACGGGTTGGCGGTGTTGGCGTAGATCTCGTCGACGGAGCCGCGCTCCATCGTGCGCCCCGCGTACATCACCAGGATGCGATCGGCGACGTCGGCGACCACGCCGAGGTCGTGGGTGATCAGGATCAAGCCCATGTCGGTCTCGTCCTTGAGCTCCTGGAGCAGATCCATGATCTGGGACTGCACCGTCACGTCCAGGGCGGTGGTCGGCTCGTCGGCGATCAGGACGTCGGGCTTCAGGGCGATCATCATGGCGATCATGATGCGCTGGCGCATGCCGCCGGAGAACTGGTGCGGGTAGTCGTCGAAGCGCTCCACCGCGCCGGGGATCCGCACCCGCTTCATGACCTCGATGGCCGCCTGGCGGGCGCCGGAGCGGTTCATGCCCTCGTGCTGGCGGAACATCTCCGAGATCTGCTCACCCACGCTGAGCACCGGGTTCAGCGCCGACAGGGCGTCCTGGAAGATCATCGCGATCCGGCGACCGCGGATCTCGCGGTACTGGGCCTCGACGAGTCCGACGAGTTCGGCGCCCTGCAAAGCGATGGACCCACCGGCGATCCGGGCCGGCGGCGTGTCCAGGATGCCCATCACGGCCTGGGCCGTGACCGACTTCCCGGATCCGGACTCGCCCAGGATGGCCACCGTCTGCCCGCGCTCGACGGTGAAGGAGACGCCGTTGACGGCTCGCGCGACCCCGTCGCGCGTGCTGAACTCGACGAACAGGTCCTTGACCTCCAGCAGCATCTCAGCCACGGGTCACCTCCGCAGCTTCGGATCGAGGGCTTCACTGACCGCGTCGCCCAGGAGGATGAATGCGAGCACAGTGATGCTCAGGAAGGCCGCGGGGAAGAGCAGGGTCCAGGGCGCCTGGAAGAACACGGACTGGGACTCGGCGATGATCGTCCCCCACGAGAACTCGGGCGGGCGGATGCCCAGGCCCAGGAAGGTGAACGTGGCCTCCGCAGCGATGAAGCCACCCAGGGAGATCACCGCCAGCACGATGCTGGGTCCGATGGCGTTGGGCAGGATGTGGCGCAGCATGATGCGGGGGTTGCTGGCGCCCAGCGCCCGGGCCGCAGTGGTGTAGTCCTGCTCCTTGGCCTCGATGGTCTGCGCACGCACCATCCTGGCCGCGGACACCCACCCCAGCAGGCAGAGCACGAGCACGACTCCCCAGATGCCGGGCAGGCTGATCGCGGACAGGGCCGCGATGCCGACCACGACCAGGGGCAGCCCGTAGAAGATGTCGACGATCCGCGAGATCAGCGAGTCCACCCAATTGCCGTAGAAGCCGGCGATCAGCCCGATGAAGGCTCCGACGAGGGTGGTGACCAGTGCGGCGATCACGCCCACCATCACACTGGGCCGGGCGCCGAAGATGCTCAGCGAGTAGACGTCGCAGCCCTGCTGGTCGGTGCCGAACCAGTACCGGGAACTCGGCGGCAGCAGCGAGTTCGACAGGTCGCACCCACCGGACAGCGACGAGGTCCGCTCCGCGTTGCCCAGCAAGCCGGGGAAGAGCACCATGCCGGCCACCGCGAACAGGATCACCGCGCTGATCCAGAACACCGCGTTGTGGCGCAGGTCGTACCAGGCGTCGCCGGCCAGGGTGCGTGGCTTCGCCGCGTCCGGCGGGGGTTCGAGCCTGACGTCGTCAGTCTGCTCGGTGAGGGTCTGCTCGCGGCGAG
Organism: Candidatus Nanopelagicales bacterium; assembly: GCA_049688395.1. Lineage (GTDB taxonomy): Bacteria > Actinomycetota > Actinomycetes > S36-B12 > CAIYMF01 > Prado023. Next base: position 3,891 of record JBAVKQ010000099.1, on the reverse strand, counting down.
GTGGCTGGTAGTCGTGCCGGGCGTTGGTGTCGTCACTCATAGCGGATCCTCGGGTCAAGGAAGGCGTACAGCACGTCGACGAGCAGGCTCATGAGCAGGAAGATGATGACGATGATCGTGGTGATGCCGACGACCACCGCAGCCTCCTGCAACCGGATGGACTGGTAGAGCTGCTGGCCGATCCCCGGCACGTTGAAGATGCCCTCGGTGATCAGCGCGCCGCCGAACAGCGCACCGAGGTCGGCGCCGAGGAAGGTCACGACCGGGATCAGGGAGTTGCGCAGCCCGTACTTGCGCATGATCGTGCGGTTGGGCAGGCCCTTGGCCCGGGCGGTGCGCATGAAGTCCGCGCCGAACGTCTCGAGCAGTTTGTACCGGGTCAGGCGCAGGACGTAGGCAAGCGACAGCGCCGCCAGGACGAACGCGGGCATGATGTAGCTGATCGGCCAGCCCTGGGCGATCCCGGCCGGCGGGAAGAGCCCGAGCTTGACGCCGAAGATGTACTGGACCACGAAGCCCAGGACGAACACCGGGATCGAGATGACCACCAGGGTGCTGCCCAGGAAGACCCGGTCCAGCATGCCGCCCTTGCGCTGGGCGGCGATGATCCCGAGACCGATCCCGAGCACGACCTCGATGGCGAAAGCGGTCAGGCCCAGGGTGAGGGTCACCGGCCACCGTTCGGCGAAGATCTCGGCCACCGGCTTGCCGGCGAACGTCGATCCGAAGTCGCCCTGGAAGATGCCGCCGAGGTACTTCAGGTACTGCACGAAGAAGGGGTCGTCGAGGTTGAACTCGTTGCGCAGGAAGGCCTCGTAGGCGGGGTTCTTCTGCTTGCCCGCGCCCAGGTTCTTGATCGGGTCACCCAGGGCGAACATCAGGAAGTACATGATGAAGGTGACCCCGAAGAACACCGGGATCATCTGCAGCAGGCGCCGGATCACGTACCGACCCATGTGCACCCCATCTCCTCGAAACGATCCACGGCAGGAAAGCGGTGGGGGGACGCCCCATTGGGACGCCCCCCCGAGGTTCGCTCACAGCATAGGCGTGAGCTGACCGGTTTGGGCTGTGTCAGCCGGCCGAGTTGACCGTGATCTCGGCGATGTTGACGAACCCGCCGGGGTTGATCTTCACGTTCGACACGTTCGACGAGTAGCCGCCGACATTGTTGCGCCACTGGGTGGCGTGACCGGCGAAGTCGGCGTAGACGACCTTCTCGGCCTCCTGCCACTTCGCGACGGCGGTCGCCTCGTCGGTGGCCTGATTGCCCTCGGCGATCAGCCTGTCGAACTCCGGGTTGCTGTACTTGGTGTAGTTCGACCCGGAACCGGTCCCGAACAGCGGGGCGATCATGTTCGCCAGGGTCGGGTTGTCCGCACCCCAGCCCAGGCCGAGGATGAAGCCCTCGTCCGTCGGGCCCAGCTTGTCGAAGGCGTCGAGCATCTCGCCGAACGACTCGAAGAGCTTCACGGTGCACTCCACGCCCAGGTTCTTCTGGATCATGTTGCACTCGGCCTTGGCAGCAGCGTTCTCGCTGTTGGCCAGGCCACCGATCTGCACCTTGTTGCCCGGCAGGCCCCCGGCGCTGTCCAGCAGCGCCTTGGCGGCGGCGGCGTCGAAGACGCAGTCGTCACCGCAGGCATCCGTGCCACCCCCGTTGACGGTGGGCGGGCCGAACGCCGTGGCCACCGTGCGGGTGTTGTAGTAGAGCTTCTCGTTGATCTCGGCCCAGTCGACAGCCTTGGCCAGGGCCACCCGGATGTCGCGGTTCTCGAAGGCCTTGACCTGAGTCGGGTAGGCCTCGTAGGAGAACGACAGCGCCGGCTCGTTGATGTAGCGGTCACCCAGGACGGTGCTGGCCGTGGCCAGCGCGGTCTGCGGCAGATGCGCGGTCACGTCGAGGTTGTTGGCCTGCAGGTCGGCCCACAGGGCGTTGGTGTCGGCGTAGAACCGGAAGTCGATCTGGTCCGCCTTGCCCGCGGTGTAGGCGTAGTCCGGGTTGCGCATCAGCGTGGCGCCGGTGGTGCTCCACGGCTCGCTCATCATGTAGGGACCGTTGCCGATCGGCTGCTTGTTGTAGGCGTCGACGTCCTCGAACGCCACGCTCGGCATGGGCAGGATCTGCGGACCGGCGAGGTAGTTCTCGAACAGCGTCTGGCCGATCGGGGCAGCCAGCGTCATCTCGAACGTGGTATCGCCGGTGGCCGTGAGACCCGACATCTGGCCGTCGGTGCTGTCCTCGCCGGAGACCGCGTCGTAGCCCTCGACGTTGAGCTGCGAGGGGCCGAACACGAAGCCCAGCTGCTGGCCGTTGCCACCGTTGGCGGCGAAGTTGAAGGTGTCCACGAACGTCTTGGCCGTGACCTCTTCACCGTTGGTGAACTTGCTGCCGGCGTTGATCTCGACCGTGTAGGTCTTGCCGTTGTCGGCCGTGGTGACCGACTTCAACAGCGGGGTGGGGACGGTCTTCATCGACGTCCCCTCGGTCTCGAAGGTGTACAGACCGGTCACGATGCCCTGCAGGATGTTGGCGCAGTACAGGTCGTAGCAGTTGCTCGGCGTCAGATCCTGCGGCGTCTCGTCACCGATGGAGTACGTGCCGCCGGAGGCTCCCTCGCCCGCGGTGGTGCCACCGGTATCGCTGTCGGACCCACATGCGGCCAGGGTCAATGCGCCCGTCAAGGCCATTGCCCCCACCAGGAGTCCGCGTTGACGGAATCTCATCTTGCTCCTCTCATCGACACACTGCCCGGACTGCCAGACGACGGCCCGGGGCGCGGGTTCGTCCCGCGCTGGGGAACGAGCACAAACCCCTCAGACCCGCACAGAGTACCTGCTGACTGTCCGTGCTCAGGGACCCGACGCGCGACCTCACCGGCCCAGTGCACCAGCGCATGGGCGCACGTGCCACGCGACGCGGCCAAGTGTTACCAGAACGTGATCCGCGCCGACGGGCGATCAGACCCTCCGGTTGCGCGACTTGGCCCGATCGGTGCCCACGAGTAGGACCTTGCGCATCCGGACAGTGGCCGGGGTGACCTCCACGCACTCGTCCTCCCTGCAGAACTCCAGGGCCTGCTCCAGGGACAGCAGCCGGTGCGGGATCAGCCGCACGAGCTCGTCGCTGCTGGACTGGCGCATGTTGGTCAGCTTCTTCTCCTTGGTGGGGTTGACGTCCATGTCCTCGGTGCGCGAGTTCTCCCCCACGATCATCCCCTCGTAGACCTCGATGCCCGGGCCGACGAACATCGTGCCGCGCTCCTGCAGGTTGAACAGCGCGAAGGAGGTGACCGGGCCGCGCCGGTCGGCCACCAGCGAGCCGGTCGGGCGGGTGCGCAGCTCGCCGTGCCAGGGCTCGTAGCGCTCGAACACGTGATGCAGCAGGCCGGTGCCGCGGGTCTCGGTGAGGAACTCGGTGCGGAAGCCGATCAGGCCGCGGGCGGGCACCACGTACTCCAGGCGGATCCAGCCGGTGCCGTGGTTGACCATCTGCTCCATGCGCCCCTTGCGCAGGGCCATCAGCTGGGTCAGGACGCCCAGGTAGTCCTCGGGGGCGTCGATGGTCAGGCGCTCCATCGGCTCGCAGAGCTTGCCGTCGATCGTGCGGGTCACCACCTGCGGCTTGCCGACGGTCAGCTCGAAGCCCTCGCGGCGCATCAGCTCGACCAGGACGGCCAGCTGCAGCTCGCCACGGCCCTGGACCTCCCAGGTGTCGGGCCGCTCGGTCTCCAGGACGCGGATGCTCACGTTGCCGATGATCTCGGCGTCGAGGCGGTTCTTGACCAGCCGGGCGGTCAGCTTCTTGCCCGACTGGCCGGCCAGCGGCGAGGTGTTGATGCCGATGGTCATGCTGATCGACGGCTCGTCGACGGTGATCACCGGCAGCGC
>JBAVKQ010000098.1:0-6474 GCA_049688395.1 Candidatus Nanopelagicales bacterium | reverse complement strand
CCCTGGGCCGAGCCGACGGGTCGTGGTCGTGGTCGTGACTAGCTGGTCTCGCACTTGGCGACCGCTTTGCCATCGACGATGACGATGCCGGATGGGGCGCTCTCGAGGTACTCGTACTTCAGCAGGTAGTCGATGCTCTCGGGGGCCTTGCCGACCTTGGCCGTGTAGGCCGACGTGGCGACCTGGACGGCCTTCAGGTTGGCCGCGCACGCTGCCTGCTCGGAGTCACCCTTGAAGGCGCCCACGCCGAAGACGACGATGCCGCCGAGGACGCCGAGGACGACGATGACGATCAGGAGCTCGATCAGGGAGAAACCTCCCTCGTCCTTGCGTGCCTTCAGGGTCGTGAACATGCCGATCACCAGTCTCTCTGTCTGATGCGCGGACCCCTTGTCCGGGCATGGACAGAATCGGTGCGCCCCAAGGCGCACTTGAGCCGATCAGGTGACGTGTGTCGAACACTCTGGGCCGCGACCGACAACCATGGACACGATCGTGGGTCGGACGGTCAGCCGGCGAGTCAGCCCTCGAGTGCGGTGATGGCCTCGTGGAACGCCAGGGTCCGCTCGGCCGAGGCCACGTGCAGGTTCTCGATCATCCGGCCGTCGTAGGTCACGACGCCCGACCCGCGCCCGGCCTCCCAGGCCGCCAGGATCCCCTGCGCGTCGGCGACGGCCGCCTCCGAGGGCGCGAACGCCTCGTTGGCCGGCCCGACCTGGCCGGGGTGGATCAGCGTCTTGCCGTCGAAGCCCATCTGGCGGCCCTGTGCGCACTCGGCCGTGAAGCCCTCGGCGTTCTTGACGTCGTTGTAGACGCCGTCGAGGATCGCCTTGCCCGCGGCGCGCGCGGCCAGCAGCGCGAGACCGAGGCCGGTCAGCAGCGGCTGGCGGCCGGGCACGTGCTCGGCGTACAGCTCCTTGGCCAGATCGTTGGTGCCCATCACCAGAACCGAGAGCCGCTGCGAGGCCGCGGCGATCTCGGCTGCCCGCAGCATCGCGACCGGCGTCTCGACCATCGCCCACAGCGTCGTGTGCTCCGGGGCGCCATGGGCCTGCATCGCGGCCACCAGTGCCCGCACGGCCTCGGCGGAGTCCACCTTCGGCACCACGATCGCGTCCGGCCCGGCGGCACACGCCGCGGCCATGTCCTGCTCGTGCCACGGGGTGCCGGCCCCGTTGATCCGGATGGTCAGCTCCCGGCGTCCGTACTCGCCGGACGCCGCGGCGGCGCACGCCGCGTCGCGCGCGGCCGGCTTGGCCTCCGGCGCGACCGCGTCCTCGAGGTCGAGGATGAGCCCGTCGCACGCGATCGTCTTGGCCTTCTCCAGCGCGCGCTCGTTCGACGAGGGCATGTAGAGCACCGAGCGACGCGGGCGCAGCGTGGTCATGCCGGCACCTCGATCGCGTCGTAGGCCGCGCGCAGCTCCGGGTCGATCTCGGCCAGCTGCTCGGCCAGGGCCACCATCACCAGGCACTGCTTGAGCGAGGCGTCGTCCTCCATCTTGCCGTCGAGCATGACCGCGCCGGTGCCGTCGCCCATCGCGGCCACCACCCGGCGGGCGTGCGTGATGTCGGCCACGCTCGGGGCGAACACCCGGTTGGCGATCGCGATCTGCTTGGGGTGCAGCGTCCAGGTGCCCACGCAGCCCAGCAGGAACGCGTTGCGGAACTGGTCCTCGCAGGCCACCACGTCGGCGATGTCGCCGAAGGGACCGTAGTACGGGTAGATCCCGTGGGTGGCGCACGCATCGACCATCCGGGCGATCGTGTAGTGCCACAGGTCCTGCTGGAACGTCGCGCGCGGGCCCTCGATGTCGCCGTCCACCGGGTCCTGGCGGACCAGGTAGCCGGGGTGTCCGCCGCCGACGCGGGTGGTCTTCATCCGACGGTCCGCGGCCAGGTCGGCCGGGCCCAGGGATAGACCCTGCATGCGTGGGCTCGCACCGCAGATCTCCTCGACGCTGGCCATGCCGCGCGCGGTCTCCAGGATGGCGTGGATCAGGATGGGGCGGGTCAGCCCGGCCTTGGCCTCGAGCTGGGCCAGGAGCCGGTCGACGTAGTGGATGTCCTCGGCGCCCTGCACCTTGGGCACCATGATCACGTCGAGATCGTGGCCGATCGCGGGCACCAGGGTGGTCAGGTCATCGAGCACCCACGGGCTGTCCAGGGCGTTGATCCGGGTCCAGAGCTGGGTGGGGCCGAAGTCGGTCTCCTGGGCGATCCTCACCAGGCCAGCGCGGGCGGCCTCCTTCTTGTCGGCCTTGACCGCATCCTCGAGGTTGCCCAGGAGCACGTCGACGGTGCCGACCATGCCGGGCACCTTGGCGGCCATCTTCTCGTTGCTGGGATCGAAGAAGTGGATCGCGCGCGAGGGGCGCGCGGGGATCGCGGTCAGCGGGGTGGGTGCCCCCACGGCCAGGGGGCGGAAGAAGTCCTTGGGGCTCTTGGTGGCAGACATGCTTCGCACGGTAGCAAGGCGGGGATCGGGCGCCGCTGTGGGGTCCGGGAGTCGTTCGTGTGTACGGAATCGACAATCAGATGGTCGATTCCGTGCACACGGATGCGGGCGCCCGGTCCCGGCGCGGCGGCACCGGGCTCAGGCGTCGTTCCAGATGTCGTCACCGGGGACCGTCAACCCGCCGGCCGGTTGGTCCTGCCAGGCGCGGGGGTCCTCGATCGGCTCCAGGTGCGTGGCGATCACGCTGTCGGGCAGCACCTCGCGGATCCCGGCCTCGACGGCCTCGAGCAGGTCGTGGCCCTGGGCCACCGTCCACGAGCCGGGCACGAGCACGTGGAACGACACGAACCGCTGCCGTCCCGACTCGCGGGTCTGCACCGCATGGAAGCGCACATCGGCGCCCTGATGGCGGCGCAGCACCTCGACGACCAGGGCGTTCTCCTCCTCGGGCAGCGACGCATCGAGCAGGCCCATCGCCGAGCTGCCGATCAGCCGCAGGCCGGCGAACACGATGTTCAGCGCCACCACCAGCGCGATGATCGGGTCCAGGATCAACCAACCGGAGACGCCGACCAGCAGGACGGCCACCACCACCCCGAAGGAGGTCCAGACGTCGGTCATCAGGTGCTTGGCATCGGCCTTCAGCACGATCGAGCGGTGCCGGCGCCCCGCGCGCATCAGGAACCCCGCCACGGCGAAATTCAGTGCTGAGGCGAGCATGGAGATCGCCAGGCCGACCCCGAGGGACTCCAGGGGCTGCGGGTCGAGCAGCCGCGGTATCGCGGTGAACATGATCAGGCCAGCGGCGAGCAGGATCATGATGCCCTCGAACAGGGCGGAGAAGTACTCCGCCTTGCTCAGGCCGAAGTGGTGGCGCTCGTTGCCCGGCTTGGCTGCCGCCTTGAGCGCCACCAGTGCAACCACGCCCGCGACGATGTTGACCGTGGATTCCAACGCATCGGAGAGCAGGCCCACCGAACCGGTCAGCAGATAGGCGCCGAGCTTGAGCACGAAGACGACAAGGCCGACGCCGATCGACAGCCAGGCGAACTTGGAGAGGTCCTTGGGCACGTGCACGGCGCTCATCCTTCCATCGCCGCGGGTGACCTGCGTGCAACGCGCGTGCACCCGCACCGCCGGGCGGGCCCAGCCGGCGCAGTCCACCCGCCGTGCGCAGTTGCCCCGCTGCGGTAGATACTGGCCGGTAACAAAGCACCGTCAACGATGGAGGGACCATGGCGCGCCTTGCCCAGACCGAGGGCCTGACCGAAGACCAGCGCGAGATCCTGGCTGCGGTCCGCGAGTTCGTGAACAACGAGATCATCCCCAACGCCCAGGAGCTCGAGCACTCCGACACCTACCCGACCGAGATCGTCGAGGGCATGAAGGAGATGGGGATCTTCGGCCTGATGATCCCTGAGGAGTACGGCGGCCTCGGCGAGTCGCTGCTGACCTACGCGTTGGTCGTCGAGGAGATCGCGCGCGGCTGGATGAGCGTCAGCGGCATCATCAACACGCACTTCATCGTGACCTACATGATCATGCAGCACGGCACCGACGAGCAGAAGGCCAAGTACCTGCCGCGGCTGGCCACCGGCGAGATCCGCGGCTCGTTCTCGATGTCCGAGCCGCACTGCGGGTCCGACGTCGCGGCGATCACCTCCAAGGGCACCCCCGACGGTGCGGGGGGCTACAAACTGACCGGCCAGAAGATGTGGCTGACCAACGGTGGTTCGTCCTCGCTGGTCGCGGTGCTCGTGCGCACCGACGCCGACGCGGTCGAGGGGGCCTCGGTGTACCGCAAGATGTCGACGTTCCTCATCGAGAAGCCGACCGGCTTCGGCGAGGTGCTGCCCGGGCTGAGCATCCCCGGCAAGATCGACAAGATGGGCTACAAGGGTGTGGACACCACCGAGCTCATCATGGACGACTTCGTCCTCGGCGCCGACGAGCTGCTCGGCGGCACGCCCGGCAAGGGCTTCTACCAGATGATGGACGGCGTCGAGGTGGGCCGGGTCAACGTGGCCGCGCGCGCGTGCGGGCTGTCGGTGCGCGCCTTCGAACTCGGTGTCGAGTACGCCCAGCAGCGCCACACCTTCGGCAAGGCGATCGCCGAGCACCAGGCCGTCTCCTTCCGGCTGGCCGACATGGCCGTCAAGGTCGAGGCCGCCCACCAGATGATGGTCCGCGCCGCGCGCAAGAAGGACTCCGGTGAGCGCAACGACCTCGAGGCCGGCATGGCCAAGTACCTGGCATCCGAGTACTGCAAGGAGGTAGTGGAGGACTCGTTCCGGATTCACGGCGGCTACGGCTACGCCAAGGAGTACGAGATCGAGCGGCTCTACCGGGAGGCCCCGATGCTGCTGATCGGCGAGGGCACCGCCGACATCCAGCGGATGATCATCGCCCGTCGGCTGCTCGAGGACTACAAGCTGCGCTGAGCTCCGATCGGTGGTCCGCGTAGTCGATTCGGCCCGGGGAGAGCGGTGAATCGACTACGCAGCCGCCCCTTCTCGGCACGCCACGCAGAGGCTCGGGTGCACAATCCCGTCAGCTGGGGCATCATTCTCATGGACGGCGCCCGTGGGCGGACACTCTCAGGAGGGGGCGCACCCGGATGACGCTGATGCTCGACGTGATTCATGGCGACGAGGAGATCAGCCTCGACGAGGCGCTGCTGACCCAGGCGGAGAGTTGCGGGGCACAGGGCTCGCCGCTGTCCCATGCCCTGCTCACGGCATTGCGCGCGGCGAGCCGACCCGGTGAGCCGCTGGCCCAGATGCTCGCCGGGCATCGGTCCGTACGCGGTGGTGACCTGATCGGCCTGCGACTGCTGGCCGCGGCACACCGGCTGGTCCTCTCGCGCCGGGCGCCCGGGCTGGCGATCTTCTTCCCCACCGTCGGGGGCACGGCCCCGGCCGACGAGGCCAGCCGTGCCGCCCTCGGCCGGGCGGCCGTCGAGGCCCTCCTGGCCCACCCCGAGGTCGTGCGCGTGACGTTGAGTCGCATCCCGCAGACCAACGAGACCGGTCGGGCGCAACCGCTGCGTGGCGCGCTGGCGCGCATCTCAGCCGCCCACGGCCAGCCGATCCGTCTGCACGAGCTGGCCGCGTCCGCCGGCCTGAACCTGCGCGCGGACGTCATGCCCTGGGCGCACGTGCCGATGACCACTCGGGTGCAGATCGTCGAACGGGCCGGCTGCGACCTGCGCCCGCTGGACATCGGCGTGCCCGAGGACCGGCTGACCCTGGCGTCCTACATCTGGGGCGACGACCTCGCCCGCTTCGAGCGCTTGCGCTCGGCGTTCTCGCTGGCCCAGCGCATCCCGGCGCGGGTCGAGGCGATGGGCGCCAAGGAGTACGTGGCCGCGCTGGCCCATGCCGATCAGGTGCCCGGTCATACCCTGGTGATCTGGCACTCGGCGACCTGGTTCTACCTGGAGCGCTCGGCGCGGCTGGAGCTGCGCACGGCGATCCGGCGGCTGGCCTCCCGGGCGACCGCATCGTCGCCGCTCGTGCACGTCTCGTGGGAGTGGAAGCGCGACGCCCCGGAACCTGCCCGGTCCTATGCGCTGGTCGGTCGGTCGTGGCCCGCTGCCGGGGCGTGGGCGCCATGGCGGCCGGGGACGGCCGTGCAGCTGGGGTCCGGACCGGCGCACGGGATGCCCATGCGGTGGGCCGAGCCCAAGCCGCTGGCCAGCGATCCGCTGGAGTCCTGAGCGCGACGTTGGGCAGGAGCGGGCGCCGGCTGGCGGCGAGTCAGCGCGCGGCTCTCGCGGCTCGCCAGACCGGGTGATGGCGCGTGGGGCGATTGGCCGACTTGTGGTCGAAACGGCTGTGGTGGGAGTCCCGCTACGCCAACCCTGCACCCCGAGTGGTCGATCCAGGCCCCGGCCGAGACCGGCGTGATCCAGGCCCGGGAGCCAGGCCGGCGTGATTCAGGCCGGGGCGAGCCAGGCCGGCGCGATCTAGGCCCGGGAGCCAGGCCGGCGTGATTCAGGCCGGCGCGATTCAGGCC
>JBAVKQ010000097.1:0-23739 GCA_049688395.1 Candidatus Nanopelagicales bacterium | reverse complement strand
ACTGGGGCAACGCGGCGGTCCTGGCCGTGCTCACGATCGCCTTGATCGCGTTGGCGTTCCCCGCCTTCGACCGGCGGGACCTGCGCCAGCACTCCTGAGGTCGCACGCCTGCAGGCCTCACCTCAGGGTACGTCCCGGTAGGAGTTGCGGACGTCCGCGAGCTGGTAGAGCGGCGCGACGTCGATCAGCGAGTATCCCAGCGAGACGACGTGCTGAGGGAGATGACGATCGGGGCGGCCAGGTACAGCCCGATCCCCCAGAGTCGAGCGCACCGCTCCAGGCCGACTCCCCACGCACCCGACGGGCTGCTCATCTCTGCTCCACCCATGCCGGGATACTGGCATACGCCCCACGCATTCCTGGTCCTTGTGTCCGTACCTGTGGGGCCAGGTGGTTCGATGAGGCCATGAACTCCTCCGTCACCGCAGCCCTGGGCGAGGCCGCCGAGCACCTGAGCGTCACCCTCGACGAGGGGGTGGCCACCGTCGAGCTGCGCCGCCCGGACAAGCACAACGCAATCTCGTATGCGATGTGGCAAGCGTTCGGCCGGCTGATGCCGGTGCTCGCCGACGACGAGGATGTGGAGGTCGTGGTCCTGCGCGGCACCCCGGGCGGTCCGTTCAGCGCCGGCGCGGACATCGCCGAGTTCCGCACCCTGCGCGCGGACCCCGAGGGCGCCCGGCGCTACGGGGAGGCGGTCGAGGCCGGCGAGCAGGCGATCATCGCCTTCCCCAAGCCGACCATCGCCCTGGTCGAGGGATTCGCGATCGGCGGTGGCACCCAGCTCGCGGTGGCCTGCGACCTGCGGGTCTGCGGGCGGGGTTCCCGGTTCGGGGTGACGCCGGCCAAGCTCGGGATCGTCTACGCACTGCCCTCGACCGAGCGGCTGGTCGAGACCGTGGGCGCGGCGTGGGCGCGTTGGATCCTGCTCACAGGCGACCTGCTCGACGCGCCGACCGCGCTGCGGATCGGGCTGGTCCACGAGATGGTCGCCGACGACGAGGTCGCGACACGCGCCCATGAGGTGGCCCGTTCAGTGGCCTCGCGAGCGCAGGTGTCGCTGCTGGGCGGCAAGGCGATGGTGCACCGAGTCGTGACCGGCCAGCTGGAGGAGGACGACGAGGTCCTGGCGATCTACCAGGGGTCGTGGGCCAGCGCGGAGTACGCCGAGGGCGTGGCCGCGTTCCTGGCCAAGCGCGCGCCGGACTTCCCTGCCGCCCGCGCCCGCTGAACCTGACGAGGCGCCGTCAGCGCATCGTCGCGTCGAGGCCTGGGCACCGCCGACGCCCGACGAGGTCATGTGCGTGCGGGGATCGAGCCTGCCCACCTGGGTGACTCCTGTCGACGCCCGCCGAACCCGAAGGAGACGCAACCCGCCATGAGCAGGACGCCGACGGTGATCCAACCGGTCCCCGGGGGGACGTCCCAGTTGTACTCATTGAACGCCATCATGGCGAAGAAGTCCGCGGACAACCGGATCGGGCCGAACGCGGTGGCCCCCCACAGGACGACGGCCAGCCCGACGAGGACCCCGCGCCCCAGACCGCTGTCCACCCAGAGCGACCACCGACCTCACGGACGCCTGCTTGAAACGGATGGACTCAGTGCTGCTGAGGCGAACAACAGGACGCCAGCGGCGAACCACGGCCAGCGTGGCTGGGCCGGCACGTTCTGATCCTGCGCATTCTGGGCCTCGGTGTGGTTCACGGATCCGCCCCCCCGTGATCCCGTTGGCGTGACAGTACCCGAGCAGTCAGACACGTCGACCTCGAACCGTACCTGCCGCCCTGTCAGCATGGCCTGGTGACCCCGGCAGTCGGCGCCCGCCCCACGCGCGGGTGGTGATCATGCAGGGAGGTCCCGTGTTCGGCAGGAGGAGCAGTTTCCGCGACCCACCGTTCCAGAGTGGACCCCCCAAGGAGCTGGCCCAGCTCCCAGCTCCTGTGCCTCAGGGATGCCATGCGACCTTGTCGCCGAGCCTTCAGGCGAGCGCCCCGCCGAGCAGGCGCAGGGTCTCCTCACGGGCCGGGGACCGATCTGTCGGCGTGCCACGAAGGGCACCGGCCACCGGATGCACCATCACCTCGTCGACCCCGAAGGTGGCCGCGAGCTCACACAACTGCGCGGCCACCGACTCGGGTGTGCCGACCACCCAACGGTCGCGCATCTGGCGCGCCAGATCGCCGCGGGCGAGGTTGGGGTCGCTGTCCTCGACCTCCTCCACGAGGTCCTGTGCCCCCAGCGGCTGCCCGGTGCGCAGCGCGACCATCGACCGCAGGTTCGGCAGGGCCAGCCGGTCGGCCTCCTGCCGCGTGCGTGCCACGACGACGTTGACGGTGAGGAACGTTCGCGGCGCCGGGTGGTCGGCCGAGGGCCGGAAACTGCTGCGGTAGAGCGCGAGCGCCTCGGCAGTACCCCGACCGGAGAAGTGGTGCGCGAACACGTAGGGCAGCCCCTTCTGCGCGGCGAGGCGCGCCGAGTGGTCCGAGGACCCCAGCAGCCAGACACCCGGCACCGAGGTCGCGTTCGGCGTCGCGCGGAGCACGTGGCTCCCACTGGACAGGCGAAGGCCGACGCCGCCGGGCGAGAGCATTGCCATGATGTTGTCCACATACTCCGGGAAGCGCGCCGCGGCATCCTCCTGCACACCGCCGCCGCCATGTCGCAGCGCCCACGCGGTGACCGGATCGGTGCCGGGCGCCCGTCCGATTCCCAGGTCGATCCGCCCGGGGTGAGCCGCCTCGAGCAGGGCGAACTGCTCGGCGACGACGAGCGGGGCGTGGTTGGGCAGCATCACGCCGCCGGAGCCGACCCGGATGCGCTCGGTGACCGCTGCCACCATCGCCACGAGCACCGGTGGGTTGGTCGCGGCGACCGCGGGCATGTTGTGGTGCTCCGCGAGCCAGTACCGCCGGAAGCCGAGCTCGTCGGCGACGCGCGCGAGGCTGCGCGTCGCGGCAAGGGCATCCCCGGTGCTCTGATCGCTACGGACCGGCACGAGATCGAGGACGGAGAGGGCAGGGGACGGGTCGCTCACTTCGGATGCAGCAGTGCCGGAGGTGGCGCTATTCCCGGGCATGCTGCTCACGAGGGCGATTCGCAGCCGCCTCACTCCGGGCCGGAACGGCGCAACCGACCAGCCCATGCGCCACGTACCTGAGGCGGCGTGGCGGCGACCGCTTCTCGTGGACTTGTGTCGATTCGTCCATGAGATCGAGTTCGCGGACTCTCGGGGGTAGCACTGAAGTATCGGGTGAGGTCAATGGTGAAGACCCCGGGACGTCCTCGGACAGATCCCCGATCGACGTCGCCTGATGACCAACCTAGAGCTTGGTCATCTTGCGGAACGGCGTCGTGATCCACACCGACTCACCCATGAAGTCCACCGTCGCCCCACCTGCGTCCAGTCCCACGACTCGGCCCAGCCCGTAGGAGTCATGCGAGACCCGGTCGTCGACCACGTAGGCCTCGACGACTGACGCCGGCTGAGGCGTGAACGGGCTGCTGGCGTGACGGGGACGCGGGGTTCCAGATGTTGTTGCCACACCCCAGTATGCGCGCCGGAGCAGCTGCGCGCAGCCTCGACGTCCCCACGCACGCCACCCCATCCACACCCGCGGCACTGCGCAGCTTGTGGGGCGGGACTGGATCGGCGGGCTTTGCGTTGGTGGATCGAGCATTCAGTAGCAAGTGGCGCGTCAGGCGGGGGCGGCATCAGGCGATCGGGGTGGGGTGACGCTGAACAGGTCGCCGGGTTGGCAGCTCAGGGCGTCGCAGAGGGCGGTCAGGGTGGTGAATCGGATGGCGCGGGCGTGGTTGTTCTTCAGGATGGACAGGTTGACCAGGCTCAGGCCCATGCGTTCGGCGAGTTCGGTCTGGGTGATGCCGCGCTCGGCCAGCAGTGTGTCGATGTGGCAGGCGACTCGATGGTCCTCGGCGGGGGCGGGGGGCATTTCAGATCAGGCCGGTGACGTCGTCGGTGAGCCGCCGACCGACGGCGAACGCCTCGGCCAGGGCCAGGGCGATCACTCCGATGACCGCCCAGGTGAGGTCCAGCGTGGCGGAGGTGACGATGGGGCTGGGGGTGATCGGGCCGGCGGCGTCGAGCAGGGCGAACCGCGCGAACGCGTCCAGGGCCTGTCCGCCGAGTCCGCCGACGAGGGCCAGCAGCCCGATGAGTCGGAGCCGGCGGGGGTTGGCGGGGTCGAACGGGGCGCCGGCGCGGATGGTCTGCAGGGTGCGTGCGAGCAGCAGCCCGGCGCCGGCCAGGCAGGCCAGCAGGAGGCTGGTCCCGGCTTCGGAGAGCAGGCGTAGCGGCCATGGCACCTCGAACACGTGCAGGGACATCGAGTACAGGTTGGGCACGAATTCCAGCCAGGACCCGGTCGGCACCCCGCTGATCCCGGACAGGGCCTGCTCCTGGGCATCGGGGCTCAGCACTGCGTCGCTGGCCGCGCCGGGCTGAGTCAGCTGGTTGATCGGCAGGACTACCGCAGCCACCGCGGCCCCGAACGCCCCGATCACCATCAGCGTGTTGAGCAGGTCGAGGACGACGTTGCGGGTGGTCGCCTCGGCACGGGCCAGTCGGCTGGTGGGCTGCTCGGACATCGTTCCTCCCAAAGGTTGGACTTCACGATGATCGTAAACCACGATAATCGATAAGTCACGCTGAGCGGGCCACGACCGCGGACCGTCGCAGCCGGGCCACTGCGCGCCCTGCGCGGCCTGGCGGGAGGGTTCCGCGGCGAAGTCGGTGCGTGGTGGTGTCAACCTTGGGGCGGGCTGGTGCCTCCGTATGGGTGAGGGATCCTCTACACGGGTCAGGCGAAGAGGTGGGTGCGGTGCGGGCGAGCCGGCCGGGAGAAGGTGGTCCCGGTGGCTGACCCGGTGGATCGGGTCACCGCTGACGTGGTGCCCGACGTCGACCTGATCAACGCGATCGCCCATTGGTCACCCAAGCAGCGGGCGGCGGTGGTCCTGCTCTACCTGGAGGACCGCCCGGTCGAGGAGGTCGCCCGGGTGATGGGTTCCTCGACCTCGACGGTCAAACAGCACCTGCACCGGGCCCGTGCCCGGTTGGCTGAGGTGCTGCAGGAGGAGGTGGTCGACGATGTCAGTTGAGGACAGGTTGCGCACGGGGTTGGCCGAGCATGTTGCCCGGTCGGCACCAGACGTCGATGGCCAGCTGCTGGCCCTGCAGACCCGGGCCGGCCGCCGGCGACGGAACCGTGTCGTGGGTGGGGTGGCCGTGGCCGCCGCGATGGTCGCGGCGGTGGCGTGGGTTCCCGGGGTCCCGGGCGGCCTGTTGTCGGTCCAACCGGCCTCAGGGGACACCTCCCTGTCGGTGCTGGACACGCGAGTGCCGATCACCCCGGGGCTGTCCACGATGCTCGACGGGGAGCTGGCGCACCCCGGGGAGGTCAGCCGGATCGCCCGGTTGGCCGAGGTCTCACCGACCACGGACATCTGGCAGGAGGCGTTCGCTGCCGAGACCGCCGACGGGCGGGTGTGCCTGTGGATCGTCGAGGAGGGCCTGACCTACTCCAGTGGTGGGTCGAACGGCTGCCAGCCCCGCTCGGAGTTGATAACCAGCGGGATCTACCTGGAGTGGCAGGCCCCAGGCGGCCCCGACGGCGTGGATCACCTGGTGATCCTGGTCCCCGACGGGTACACCCAGGTCAGCGCGGGTGGGACCGTCGTCGCGGTGCACAACAACGCGGCCATCCTCGGCCCGATCGGCGACGGCACCCTGATCTGCACCGGCCCCGGCAAGCCGAACCGGATCATCCGGCTCGACCCCATCTTCGTCGGCGCCTACAACGGCACCCTCGCCGACACCCAGGAGAACAACGCCCGCATCGCCCTGACAGCCGCGGCGCAGGCCGCGCGCGAGTATCGACTCGCCCACGGAACCACCGACGGCTTCGTCGCCCAGTTCCGGGCGGAGGTGGGCGACGCGCCGTACCACCAGATGAAGCAGTTCACCGATACCGCAGCCACCTTCGCGCTCGACGACGGCCGCTGCCTGACGGTCACGTTCGCCGACGGGAAGATCACCGAATCACCCTGCTGACCCCCAGCCCCAGTCGAAGCCCGACCTCCCAGCGTGCTGTGTCACTCCACCAGGCCGCCACCAGGTCTGCCCCGACCTGGCGCAGACGATCCCCTGCCATGCCACAGTCGAGATCCACACGTCCCAGAGTCGTCAGGCGGCTGCCGAGGTTGTCGTGGGGTGAACATAGGCGTCCCGCTCGGTTGCCGAGACAATGGTCCACACGCCGCCCCCGTAGCCATCGTGCAAGGTGTTCGCTCACGGGGCTCGCCTCGGAGTGCGATCAATCTGCGCGCGCGTGCCAGGGACCGATCGTCATCTGCCGCGGGCACTGCGCCGCGCTGAATCATCGTTACCGTGGCCGATCACAGCACTACGACCGACGACGAGATGGCTTAGCGCTGGGGGCCATCGGGGCCATTGTGATCCACTCCTCGTCCAGGACATAGCCGACCCGGCGGTTCATGGCCACGCTGGCACCGTTGTCCACTGAGCCGCCCGTGCGGAGCTGCGTAAGACCCTCGGCGACAAGCGTGCGGACGGACGCGGCCTTGACCGCTGTGCCGAGCCCTCGACCGCGCCACGGCGCCGCCACCGTGGTGAAGTCGGTCTCGCCCCGGGAATCGGCAACGTCCAGAAACGTCATCGCGACCAGCTCACCCGAGGCGCGCGCGCCGAAAGCTCGCCGGCTCGGTCCCGGCGTGCCGCGTTCGCGGGTCAGGGGGCGATGGGCCGTAGCCACCCCACCGGGGAAGTCCTCCCAGGTGGCCGCGTCGAGGGCGAGCACCGCGGACACGTCGTCCACACCCAGTTCGCCTACCGTCGCCACATCGGCGACCCGGGCGACCATGTCCCGAAGCGAAGCAGAGTCAACGGCCGAGCGATCGAACTGTGCGCCCCACGATCGGGCGGTCACGTGCCAGCCGCGGGCTTCGAGGTCAGCCCGCCGGGGGTCGTCTGCGCGCATGACGACCGGCACCGGCTCCACAATGCTCATCCTAAGCCGGACGGCCCGGCCGTCGGCGGATGCTCGGGCCTGGTCCAGGACGTCTGCGGGTGTGCCGGCGACGAAGTGGAAACGTTGTATCGACGAGGGTGAAGGATGGGCGCGGGTGGTGGGTGAGAACGAAGACGGTGCTGTCGAAGGGCGGCTCGTCGCCCCACCAGCCGAGCCACTCTTGGTCTTTGCTGCCCAGTTGGGGGATCGGTTCGCGGAGCTCTCGGTGTCAGGTCCGGTAGGCATCCGAGCGATGCCGCACGGAGGTGACCTCCACGACGCGGCGCTTGTCGTCTAGGAGGTACAGGATGCGGTAGGTACCGCGGCGAGCGGTCCACGCGGGCGCCATGGGTGGGTCAAGGGGCTTTCCCACGCGGTGCGGGTCCTCGAGGAGCGGCCCGGTGATGAACTCGTAGGCTGCGGTGGCCACCTTCTCGGGAAAGATCTCGGCCAGGGCCCTGGCCGCTGGCCGGGCGATGCGCAGCCGGTAACGTTCGCTCACCGTGGAAGGCGTCCGGCCTCGCGCATGGCATGCTCGAGTTGGTCGGCGTCGAGGTAGTCCCCGGCATCGATGGCCGCCCTCCCCTCGTGGTGAGCAGCAAGCAGTTCCGCGTCAGAGAGCACAGCGATCGTGTCCTGCAACGTGTCGTAATCGTCGGCGGACAGAAGGACAGCCGCCCGGCGTCCGTTACGGGTGATCTCGAAGCGCTCGTGAGTGCTCGTGGCCTCATCGATCAAGCGCGAGAGCTGGGCGCGAGCGTCCGCCACTGGAACCGAAGACATGTACATAACTATAGCGCAATCGACGGCTTTGTACCTTACCATGCACTGGATGCCCCGTGGACAAATACCGTTGCGGTCGTAAATGCCTCCCGTGAGCGTGGTGTCCGAGGCGATCAGTGGAAGCTCCCTCGGGGTACTCGGAACGCGTGACTTCCAGAACTGAAGCACCGAAGACCGGGTCAGGCGCGTCGACACACCGCCGCGGCGTGCCCCGCTGAGGTTGCCTGAAGCGCGACAGCGTCATCGGTCAACGAACCCGCTGTGGGTGCCGTTCGACGCCGGTCGAGGTGGCGCTGTCCGGGGGCGATCAGTCGTGGACCTGCTGACCCATCCGGCTAGGCTGCGGTGCGCCCGAGTTCTGTCGCCCGGCTGTCGATCGGCCAATCTGCACGGACCGGCCCGCAATCCGGCCGCGCTGGCGGCCTGTGAGAGCAGGTCGCCCGCATGACGCATCCTCGGCGTCGGTTTGACGCAAGCGCGGTGTCAGCGCATGCTGACACCTGTGAGGACTTCCCTGGGGCCGGATGATGCCGACGACCTGTTCGCCGAGTTGGCCGCTGTCGCTCTTGCCAAGCAGGAACTGGCCCGGCGCGAGGAGGTGGCCGTCCGCCGGGCCCGCAATTCGGGCCTCAGCTGGGCGCAGATCGGGACATTGCTTGGTGTGACCCGGCAGACGATGCACCGGAAGTACCGCAAGGTGGGCTGATCCCCGACCAATCCCTCCAGGGGGCCGAGTCCGTACCTGAGCGGAGGCACGCAGAGACCATGGCCCAGATTCGTTCGCCTCCTCGCGGCACCCGTGTCCAAGAACAGAAACACCCGCATCCCCGGACTGGGCCGCCGCTCGGACCGTCACATGCCCCACTATGCCGCGTGGGGACGCGCTGAGACGAGACAGCTCTCGGGTGTCGCTTGGTGTGCCGGGGCTCGTTGTCGGTCGAGGCTGCGTGCCGTCGGATGGTGGTCAGGTGGGGGGCGGTTGCGGTGTGAAGCGGCGGACCTCCTGGGGCCAGCCGCATGCGTGAGCGAGTTTGCCGGCCCACTGCCGGGACGCCTCATCTTCGGCCACGTCGACGACGCTGAGCCTCGAGGAGGGATGCGTCGCCTCACCCGACGGAAGTCGATGAATACGGCCTGCTGCGACGGTCTACATTGGCACATTCTGGAGACCATGAGGAGTCAAGTTGTCAACGACCGATGCCCCAAAGGACCGGGGTTCGATGTTCGACGGGATCAAGATCGGACGTCCGGCGACAGGCGCCTTGATCGACGTCGGCTACGAATCATTGTCCAGTCTGCCGGACGACTTGGATGAACTCGCCAAGCTCCACGGAGTTGGCCCAAAGGCCATCAGTCTGTTGAAGGATGCGCTCGGCCGCTAGCCGCTAGCCGCTGGTCGCGCGGGACCCGCCCAGTGCGGGTGTCACATGGGACGTGAGAGTCGCAGGAACATAGTCAGCGCGCCGCTCACCTCGCCCGACGTGCTGGAAGCCGACGCCGCTCGAAATGGCGCCGGGCATGGTTGTCCGGCTCGACGCTCGAAGTCAGCGACGTCAGCCCTCGCACGCGAACTGCGGCGATCAATGCGTCCAGCAGGCGGGACCCGACTCCCCGGCCCAGCTACGTCCGTACGACGCCCATGGACTGAGGTGCAGGGCCGGGTGGGCAGCGTGTACATGGTGGCCGTGGTCGGCGGCCGGGTGATCGGCCAAGCGATCGGCGGGGTCATCGCCTCGCGCTGGGGCCTGACCGCGCCGTTCTGGTTCGCCTTCGTCGGCGCGGGCATCACCCTCGCCCTGGTCTGCGCCAGCGGGTGGACGTGGCCCACGCAGAGGCTGTGAAAGCCTGAACTGCAACTGGTCACGCCTCGACGGGGACACGCGTGCGGACACGGGCCGGGTGTTCGCTAGCCAACCAGGCATGCCGACGGGGGACATCACCACAGGCGAGGAAGTCTCTGGTCGCGGTCAGACGTCATGAGCTGTGGGGCAGTGGTGGGGCGGCGGGTCAGTCGCGCAGGAGTTCCTCGATCCGCGCGAGGGTGCGCTCCATGCTCTCCCGAGTGTGCTCTGCCAGCAGCGGCTTGAGCAGGAAGCGGGTCGGCAGGGCCTCGGTGCTCACGTCCCAGGTCTCCCGGATCCTGGTGCCGCCCTCGACGGGCTCGAGCTCGTAGCGCCAGGTGCGTCCCGTGAAGAGCAGCGTCAAGGGGGTCGGCGCGAGCGTTCGCCAGGCGATCCGGCGACCCTCCTCGAACTCCGTCACGAGGTTGCGGGTCGCGTAGGGGACCCGCCAGTGCATGTCCATCCCGAAGGAGTCGCCCAGACCCAGTCGGCGCCCCTCGCGGCGGGCGCCCTGCACCGTCCCCGACCCGTCGAAGTCGCGGTGGCGCTCGGGCCGGGAGAGCAGGTCGAAGACCGCTTCCGGGGGCGCCGGGACGACGCGTTCGACGCAGACGGGCTCAGGACGCAGTCTCGGGGATGGCATGCCCACAGTCTCGTCGCAAGCAGCAGGAGCCGCGAATTGCTGCCGCAGTAGTGACCGGACATCACTGGTGTGGGCGTCGTCCGTGGGCGGGTGGGGTGGTCGGCTCTCGGGGCGCCGGGGACCTGATCGCGATAACCCCTCCACTGCCCCTTTCGCCGCCTGTCGGGCATGCGTCGTGTCCAGCCCCACACGCCGTTCGTCGGGCCATCCGGGTGCCCTGTACGGGTCATCGGGAGCCAACGCCTTGTACTGCTCCAGTTGCTCCAGCAGCGTGCTGGCCATGTCGCGGGTGAGGACCAGCAACCTCCCTCGAAGCATCGGGTCCCCTTGTGTGTCACGCGACGCAACTCGACACGAAGCCGCCACACCCGGACCACCAGGAGGATCAGCGACGGCCCGGGCGAGGCTGGGGTACGCAAGCCGCTTGGGCCACGGCCACCGGCCGGCCAGCTGGCCGGCTGAGCGAAGCGCTCAACGTCGGTCACGACTGAGCGGGCCTTCCAAGTCCGTACTACAAGGTACGACGCGGGGTGTCATGCTGGAGTGGGCGCCGGGCAGGTGCTCGTCGTGAACGCCTATCGCGACCTCGACGGTGACCTGCACGGCATCAACGCCTGGCCCGCCACCGCAGCGGACCTGAAGCTCGGCGAGCAAGGAGACGACGATGGCCACGACGATTGACCCAGCACTGGCAGAACGGCTCCGACGTGAGTCCGAACAGACCAAGGACAACCCCTACCCCGCGGGCATGGCCGGCCGACGGCCGAACCGCCCGAAGGTGTACTCCGTCCGGCTCAGCGCCGAGGAAGAGACCGAGGTCCACAGGGTCGCGGCTGCCAAACACCTACCCGCGTCCACGCTCGTCCGGTCCTGGATCCTGGAACGACTCGACCAGGAGCGCACCGCCTGACCCGCGTCTTGCCGCCGCCTGTCGGGCGCGTCGGGGAAGCCCGGCTGGGCGTTCGTGCCGGTGCGCTGGACGAACATCCGCGTTACATGTAACACTGCCGCATGGCCGTACGTGAGCGTGTCAGTGCATACCGAACCAGGATGCGGGCCCAAGGCCTTCGACCGATCCAGATCTGGGTGCCCGACGTGCGCTCACCGGAGTTCGCCGCCGAGGCGCACCGCCAGTCCGCACTCGTCGCTGCCGCCGATCGCGGCGCTCACGACATGGACTTCGTCGAGGCCGTCTCTGTCGACTGGGACGAATGAGGCGCGGGGACATCGTCACCGTCGCCGGTGGCATGTATGCGAGCAAGCCGCGGCCGGCCCTTGTTGTTCAGGACGACCGGTTCGATGCGATCGACTCCTTGACTGTCTGCCCCTTCACCACCACCGAGGTCGAGGCACCCCTGTTGCGGGTGCCCGTGGTCGCCAACGAGGCAAACGGCCTCGGCCAGGACAGCTACCTGATGGTCGACAAGATCACCACCGTGCGCAGAGGCAACGCCCGCAGTGTGCTCGGAAGGCTCGAAGCGACGACATTGGTCGAGTTCGAGCGACGACTGCTCGTGTTCCTCGGCTTCGGGGCCTAGCAAAGCTGCTGCGCGAGCAGCCGGACAGGCGCTGCATATCGCCGCCTGTGGACGCATGTTGGGGTAGGGCATCTCTGCAGAGGTCGACGCCGCACCGGCCTTGGGGCGCAGCGATTCCATGGATGTCGATGGGGCAGGGCTGGCCGTGCCGTCGATCCGGGATCAGGGGCTCGGCCCGCTGCTCAGGGAGCGTCGGGCGTTCGTCGGATGGACACGCAGCCCTCGGTGTCGCGGCGGCATCCAGCGGCAGTGGTGGGAAGCGCCACCCGCCGCCCGAGCACCTGATGTTGCGGGAGTCAGTGTCTTCGGCCCATCCATGCTCCATGGCACTTGGTTGCGCCTCCTTACCAACACCCGGATCCACGACTTCTGAGCCGCTCCAGTGGCCTGAATCCCTCCGTGCTCCCGCCACCGTCGTCATCCTGGGGCCGGGTAGTCCTCTTCCAACCGGTACAGGGTGATGAACAGCGGGTCGTGGTCGGAGTAGCCGAAGACGCCGCGGGGTCGGGCGCTGAGCTCGCGCGCCGCATCCAGCGCGCCCGCACGTGACAGTTCGAAGCGGCCAAGCTCGTCGTCGAGCTCTTTCCTGGGATTCTGGACACGTACCATCAGCGCGCGCTCGAGGACTTCGATCCAAGCCAGCGTGCGTGCGGGGCGTCCGCACTGGACGTCAGCGTCGCCGCCCTCGGCGACCAGAGCCTCGAACGCGGCAGCCAGGTGATCGGCGTGCGGCGCATCCGATGGCGGTGCGGCGCGTGCGATTCCCGGCTGAACGAGCGTGCGCTTGAGGCGCGATTCCCCCTCGACCCCTAGCGCATGCTTGAGCGCACCGTCGAGGGCCAGCGCGCACGCCTCAGCGGTCGGCCGCGGGAACAGCGGGCGTACCCAGGCGTCGACGCCGTGCGTGAAACCGTTGGCCGCGAGCCACTGCTCAGCCGCGCCAGATGCACGCCGCCGCCACCAACTGCGCTCCGGCTCAGCGACGCGTACTTCAAGATCTCCCTGCACCGAGGCGCACACCGCACACCACTGCTGGGGCTTGCCCTCGACCTCCAGCTTCACGGTCCCCCGGACCAAGAGCGCGTGCTCGGTGGCCTCGATCAGAACCGGCCGCCGATCGTTCACGACCGCAGTATGGCTGACCTCCCCACCCCGCAGGATCTCCAGCGCTGTGCAGAATCTCCGCTGCGTGGTGGAGATTCCGCGTCGCAGCGGAGGTTTCGCGTCGCCGCTGAGCCACGCACGTATGGGGGTGAACGACACCGGGTGTCTCTATGTCTCAATCATTGCGCCATGCGGTAGGCTGGTGTCCGAATGATTGGGGCATTGGGACATGGATGAGTTGCGTCTGTTCGGCACGCCTGAGGTCGATCTGGAGGACGCTGCGGTGATCGACGATGTCCGGGCGATGCGGGTCGCGCTGGCCGATGTGCTGCGGGTGCCTCGGCGGTGGTCGGGTGGGTTGCGTCGCACGACGCAGGCACGGGCGATCCGGGGGTCGAACACGATCGAGGGCTACACGGTGTCGGCCGAGGAC
Organism: Candidatus Nanopelagicales bacterium; assembly: GCA_049688395.1. Lineage (GTDB taxonomy): Bacteria > Actinomycetota > Actinomycetes > S36-B12 > CAIYMF01 > Prado023. The sequence goes on along the minus strand of JBAVKQ010000097.1, from coordinate 10,348 downwards.
GCGGTGGCCGCTGTGGACGAGGAGCCGCCGCTGTCGGCCGACGAGCGGACGTGGGCTGAGATCATCGGCTACCGCCGGGTGCTGACCTACATCCTGAGGATGGCACCCGAGCCCGGCTTCGGCGTGGACTCCCAGCTGCTGCGGTCGCTGCACTTCATGCTCCTCGAGCACGACCTGGCCAAGGACCCGGGCCGGTTCCGGACCGGGGCGGTGTACGTGCAGGACGAGTCGACCGGTGAGGTGGTCTACGAGGGGCCGGACGCAGACCTGGTCCCCGACCTCGTCGACCAGTTGGCCAGGGCGTTGAACGCCGAGCGTGGGGAGCCGATGGTCGATGCGGCGATGGCGCACCTGAACCTGGTGATGATCCACCCGTTCCGGGACGGCAACGGGCGGATGGCCCGCGCCCTGCAGACACTGGTGATGGCCCGCGATCAGGTCTTGGAGCCGACGTTCTCCAGCATCGAGGAGTGGCTGGGTGCCAACACCGAGGACTACTACCGCGTCCTGGCACTGACCGGCGGCGTAGGCTGGAACCCGGGCAACGATGCCGGACTGTGGGTGAAATTCAGCCTGCGGGCTCATCACATGCAGGCCCAGACCCTGCAGCGCCGCTTCCGGGAAGCCGAGGCCACATGGACCGCGATCGACGCCTTGATCACCGAGCACGGGCTGCCCGAACGCGTCGGCGACCCGCTGTTCGACGCGATCCTGGGCTACCGGGTCCGCCGACCCGGCTACGTCAAGCGCGCCGGGATCGAGGAACGCACCGCCACCCGCGACCTCAACCAGCTGGTCGCCGCCGGGCTGCTCGACGCCGTTGGGCAGACCCGCGGCCGCCACTACACGGCCAGCCAACGCCTGCGCCGCGTCGCCGTCGACGCCCGATCCGACAGGGCCGCCCTGACCGACCCATACCCCTGGCTACCCACCCGACTGCGCGCCGGAACAAGCTGACCCAATACGCCCTCCCGCCACACCCGCAGGTGCCCCCTACCGCCGCCTATCGCGCAGGTCAGGGCAGGCATCGCCCGCCCTGATAGCGGGATCGAGTCTGGGCGCTTCACCGCGGTTCGAACGCTTGGGGTCGACGACTGCCTCGGGTTGGTCGATGCTCGCGCTCGTGGTCGGTGGGCCGTTTGGGAGCGCACGTCGGGCTGGTTGCGAATCGTTGTCCGGCGTTCGGGCCTGTCAGCGACGGGACCTCGATCCGGCCGGGTGATGATGTCCCGGTGATCGAACCGGTTTCGTCGGAGCCCACGCTGCTGGTGCTGCATGCCGTGCGGCTGCTCGGGTTCGCCGACGAGGGCCGGGTAGCGGCTCGGTTCGCCCTGGATCGTGGTGAGGTGGTGGAGTCCCTCGAGGACTTCGAGGCGTTCGGCTGGGTGCGGCGGTCCGAGTTCGCCGGTATGGGCGGGTGGTCGTTGACCGACGCGGGTCGGGCGCAGGACTGTGCCCAGCTCGCGGCCGAGCTCGACGCCGCCGGTGCCCGGCCTGTCGTGGCCGCCACCCTTGAGGCTTTCGAGCAGTTGAACGCCCGGTTCCTGGATGCGGTGACCCGCTGGCAGCTGCATCCGATGCCTGGGGATCCGTTGGCTGCCAACGACCACAGCGACCTACGGTGGGACGACCGGGTCATCGCCGACCTTGTCGGCCTCGGGTCCGCATTGGACCGGGTGTGCACGCCGCTGGCGGCGGCACTGGCACGCTTCAACGGTTACGCCGCCCGGTATGCCACCTCCGCGGACCGGGTCCGCCGCGGCGAGACTCGCTGGGTCGATGCGCTGGGCGTCGACTCCTGTCACGTGGTGTGGATCCAGCTGCACGAGGACCTGCTCGCTACCTTGGGCGTGGACCGGGCCCACAGGTGAGGCCTGTCTGAGGGGTCGGTCCCGGTCAGCGCGCCGGCAGGCCCGCGATCCCGCGGCGAGGCGGCCGACTGCCCCCAGCAGCCGCAGGTCCGGGTGTCGGGGTGCCGCCCGCCAGGTACTGGGTGACATCGCCGTAGCCGGCCGGTTCGGCGGCTGGCTCGGGGCGTGTAGATCAGTTGCCGACGGCGGTCGGGAAGATCGCCGAGCGCGCAGTGCACCCGCGTCTATCCGCCGCGAATGACCGGCGACCCTGCAACCGACGCCCTGGGCCCAGCACCGACTCGAACGACGGCAAAGCGGACACTCGAATGCTGAAGCACAGTTCGTGCGTTCACATTGCCCATTTCACCCTCAAAGACCCCATACTGGGCAGAAATGGCCCTTGGGTTGGGTAAAGAGCATGTCTGGGTAGAGAAGAACGCATCTCGACAACTACATGGCGGCCATGTCGACGAAGCGGCTGTAGTGGCCCTGGAAGGCGACGGTGATCGTGGCAGTGGGCCCGTTGCGGTGCTTGGCGACGATGAAGTCAGCCTCCCCGGCCCGGGGGGACTCCTTCTCGTACGCGTCCTCGCGGTTGAGCAGGATCACCACGTCGGCGTCCTGCTCCAACGACCCCGACTCCCGCAGGTCACTCATCATCGGCTTCTTGTCCTGGCGCTGCTCCGGGCCACGGTTCAGCTGCGCGATCGCGATCACCGGCACATCCAACTCCTTGGCCAGCAGCTTCAACGCCCGGGAGAACTCTGCCACCTCCTGCTGCCGGGACTCCACCTTCTTGCCCGAACTCATCAGCTGCAGGTAGTCCACGATCACCAGGCGCAGGTCCTGCTTCTGCTTGAGCCGCCGGCACTTGGCCCGGATCTCCATCATCGACATGTTCGGGCTGTCGTCGATGAACATCGGCGCATCCACGATCGACCCCGACTTGCGCGCCAACTTCTGCCAATCGGCATCCGACATCGTCCCCGAACGCATGTGCGCCAACGGCACCTGCGCGAGCCTGTTGCTGAATCGGGTGTGTTTGCCCTGCTTTCGGATGGTGTGTGCGCGATGATGGGGCATGGCAATCTTCTACCGTCCGGTGGCCCGTGATCAGGTGTTCCTGTTGCCGCCGGACATGCGGGACTGGCTGCCGGAGGACCATCTGGTGTGGACGTTGCTGGAGATGGTGGACCGTGTGGACACCTCAGCGTTCCACGCGGGTCGGTCTCGTGGTGCCGGGCGGGCCGGGTATGACCCGGACATGCTGTTGACGGTGTTGCTGCTGGGGTACTGCTCGGGGGTCCGCTCGACCCGGGCGATCGAGCGGGCGTGCCGCACGGATGTGGCGTTCCGGATCGCGTGCGCGCAGGACGTGCCTGATCACAGTGTGTTGGCCCGGTTCCGGGCGGCGCATGAGGCGGCGTTTGTGGACCTGTTCGCCCAGGTCCTGGCGTTGGCGGCGGGGTTGGGGCTGGCCCGGTTCGGCACGATCGCCATTGACGGGACCAAGATTCCGGCGAACGCGTCGATCGACGCCAACCGGGGGCAGGAGTGGCTGGACCGCCAAGCCCGGGAACTGGCCGACCAGGTCGCGGTGATCGTGGCGGAGGCTGAGGCCGCCGACGCCGCGGAGGACGCCCTGTTCGGTGACGCCCGGGGCGATGAGGTACCGCAGCGGTTCGCTGCGACTGAGGCGCGCCGGGCCCGGCTGGACTTCCTGGTCGCGCAGTTCGAGGCGTCGAAGGTCACGATGGCCGGGTTGCGGGCCGCGGAGGAATCCGCTGCCAAGGCCCAGGAGCGGATCGAGGCGTTGCGCCGGGGTGCGCCGCGGCGGGGTCACGACGCGAACGGGATGGACCCGGTCGAGGCTGCGGCGCTGCGGTTGGCGCTGGCCCGGGACCGCGCGACCGCCCGGAGGGACGCGTGGCTGGCCCGGTTCTCCCCAGAGGGAACCCCACCGCCTGGACGGGCCGCGGTCCCGGTCGAGCGCAACGCCAGAGTGCTCGCCGCGCAGGCCCGGCTCGACGCGGCCATCGCGGCGCGGGAGGCCAACACTGACCAGCCCCAGGATGACCACGCTGCCGATGACGACGGCCCGGATCACGGCGGTCCAGCTGGCCAGACCACGCAGGCCAAGGGGCAGCCGAAGAAGGGGCAGAATCCGGCGCCGCGGGTGAACACCACCGACCCGCAGTCACGGATCCAGCCCACCCGTAAGGGCTGGATCCAGGGGTACAACGCCCAAGTCGCGGTCACCGGGGACCAGCTGATCGTGGCCTGCTCGGTGGGCCAGTCCAGCGCTGATGACCCCCAGTTCCAGCCCATGATGGGCAAGGCCATCGACGTGGCGGCACGCCTGGCCGAGCAGACCGGCGCACCCCTGCCGATCGGGATCGTGCTGGCCGACGCCGGCTACTCCAGCAACGCGAACCTCAACGCAGACGGCCCCGACCGGCTGATCGCCCTGGGTAAGTCCCGGCACCTGTTGAACACCGCGAAGAACGACCCGACCACCGGCGACCCCGACCCGGACTGGACCACCCGGGAGCAGATGGCCCACCGGCTGGCCACCCCCGAAGGCGTGGCCACCTACAAACGCCGCGGCGCGACCGTCGAGCCCGGCATCGGCAACCTCAAGAAGATCCTGCCCGCGTTCTCCCGCCGCGGCCTGCCCGCAGCCGACGCCGAACTGCACTTCGCCGCCGCCGCGTTCAACCTGCTCAAGATCCACCGCACACGAGCCGCCTGACCCGCACACCGGACCGCCCCGGGCCACCACCAGGCCCCGAACACGGCCACCCCCGCACCCACACGCCGGCAACGCGGCCCTCAACCCGCCCAAATCCAGCCGAACGCCCGAACCCCTCCACCCCGCACGCAACCCCCTGACCGCGTCACCAAGGCCACCGCAGGGATTCCGCGACAGCCTCGCGCCTCCGCGCTCATCAACCGCATCACGATCTCATTGCGGGCCATCTCCAGGGAGAAGATCACACTGGTCAGGTTGTTGCGGATGCTGGCCGAACGCGCCAGATCCAACCCCAATGTCGACTTCCCGATCGCCGGCCGCGCGGCGATGATCACCAACTGCCCCCCATGGAGCCCATTGGTCAACGCATCCAGATCCGCGAACCCCGTGGGCACCCCCACCATCTGCCCACCATGGCTGGCGATCGCCTCGATCTCGTTCAACGTCCCATCGAACAAGTCCCGCAACGGCGAGTAGTCCTCACTCATCCGCCCCGAAGTCAGGTCATAGACCTCGGCCTGGGCCCGGTCCACCAGGTCATACACATCCCCCTCGGCGGCGTACCCCATCTGCACGATCCGCGTGCCCGCGCTGACCATCCGGCGCAGCACCGCCCGCTCCGAGACGATCGCCGCGTAGTACGACGCATTGGCCGCCGTCGGCACACTGGACACCAGAGTGTGCAGATAGGACGCCCCACCGATCCGCGAGATCTCCCCGGACTTCGTCAACTCCCCGGCCACCATCACCGCATCCGCAGGCTCCCCACGCCCATACAGATCCAGGATCGCGGCATACACCGACGCGTGCGCCGGCCGATAGAAATCATCGACCTTCAACGACTCCACCACATCGGCGATCGCGTCCTTGCTCAACAGCATCGCCCCCAGCACCGCCGCCTCGGCCGCCATATCCGCAGGCGGCGTCCGGTCGAACGGGGTGCTGCCCCCCGACACCGACAGGTCCAGTTCAGCGACGCTCATGTATCCCTCCCTGACCTTGGTGTACTCCGGGGGTCTGACACCGCATTGCGGGGCGGGTGGCGCCGTGCCCGCCGCGGCCCCGTGTGGGCGCGGCGGTGGAGGTGCGTTCGGGCCGCCCCGTGGCGAACCTAGCCCGTGCCGGGCCTGGTGACACCCCAACCTGTGGACGGTGCTGTGGACAACATGTGCGACACGCGCGGAGTGCCACCCGCAAGCGTGTGGACAACATGGGCACAACTTGGGGTCACACAGGGTGATACCGGCCTTGAGCTGCGACGATACGATCGCATGGCTGTGTGCAAAAGAAACTTGCCAGATGAATTCCCGGTTACGGCCGCGCACCGGGGGGATGGCCCGGAGGGGGTCCCATGGCACACAATGGCGGTCATGACACCGTCAGGCGCGAAGTTATCCACAGACCGGACAATCTCCGTCACGATGGTCTGTACGGGAAACATCTGCCGCTCTCCGATGGCGGAGGCAATCCTGCGCAGCACCTTGGCGGGTACCGACCTGGCAGACCGTGTGGTCGTGGACTCGGCCGGGACCCACGACTACCACGTGGGTCAGGACGCCGACCGCCGTGCGCGCCAGGTCCTCGCCGAGGGCGGGTACGACATCGCGCACCAGGCCCGTCAGTTCGACCCGGACTGGTTGACCACCAACGACCTGATCCTGGCCATGGATGCCGGGCACCTGCACCGGTTGCACGCCCTGGCCGATCAGCACGGCATCACGCGCACCCGCATCCGCATCCGCAGCTTCCGGGACTTCGACCCCGAAGGTCCTGGGGACGTGCCCGACCCGTACTACGACACCCTGGACGCCTACCGGCTGGTCCGCACGATGGTGCAGCGCTCCATGCCCGCCCTGACCGACCACCTGCGTGCGATGCTCCACGAGTCCGGCACGGGTCAGCGCTGAACCGACCGGCGTCGAGCTACCAGGCGCCGAATACCCGGACCCGGGTTCCGTTGCCGACGCCCCCGGCCTGCAGCGCATCGACGTCGCGGTGCAGCATCCGCACGCAGCCGTGCGAGGCCGGGTAGGTCTTGACCAACCGGTCGGTGGACGAACCATGGATGGCCTGGCCGCCGGAGAACTGCATCGGCTTGTACATGCGGGCCTGGGGATAGATCGTCGAGTAGCGCCACACGTGGTAGGTGCGGAAGATTCGCCAGATGCCCAGACGCGTGCGGTACCCGGGCTTGCCGGTGGTTGCTGCCATCACCCTGCGGTACCGATCCCCCTTGACCCAGAACGCCGCCTGGCAGGTGACCGAGACATTCACCCCGGGGACCATCGACGGCCGCGGCCGGGGCAGGCTCCGAGTCCCCACGATGGCCCGGGACTCCGAGGCCGAGGGCAGCCCGCGGTGGGCCGTGCGCCCGGTGACCGTGCGCCACGCGCAGACCGCCCGCCGGGTCGCCGCGTCGTAACTGCCGTTGGGCGAGCCGGTGGGCAGGCGCAACCGGGCCAGGGCGGACTCGACCGCCGCCCGGCTCGGGGTCTTCTTCGACGCCGGCGGCTTCGGGGCCGGCTTCGGCTTCTTGGCCTTCACCACCGTGACGGTGAGCAGGCCCTTGTCGGTGGCGCCCTTGGAGTCGCTGATCTTGTAGGTGACCTTCGTGCGACCGGTCCAGCTCTTGGCCGCTTTGTAGTACACCTTCGAACCGGACGTCCTAGCCGTGCCGTGCTTGGCCTTGTACACCTTGACCAGCGTGATCCTCTGACCCTCCGGGTCGCGGTCGTTGGCCAGCACCTTGACCTTCACGCTCGTGCCCGCAGTCACCCGCACCGAGTCAGCCTTGGCCAGCGGCCGCTTGTTGGGTGCCGGCCGGACGGTGACGGTGATGACGCCTCGAGCGGTCGCGCCTGCGGTATCGGCGATCGTGTAGTCGACGGTCACCGTTCCCAGCGCGGACGGCGTGATGGTCACCGACTGACCGCTGCGCGCGACGGTCGCCCTGCCACTGGCCAGCGCTGCTCCAGTGAGAGTCAGCGTGTCACCGAGGTCGGCATCGGTGTCGTTTTCGACGGGCTCGACCTTTACCGAATTGCCCAGCACGACGGTGGCGGCATCGGGCGCCGTCACCGGAGCAGTGTTGGCCGGAGCGTCCTGGACGGGGGTCTCCTCGGCCTGGGCAGCAGGCACCCCCAGGGCGCTGATTGCCAGCGCCGTGGCCACCGACGTGGCCAGGAATGTGGTGCGCCGCGCTCTGGACTCAAGACGGAGAAGCCCCATGAGCGAACCATAGATCCGCCCTCGACAGGCCGTCAACGAAGGTCCCCCAGTTGCGCGGGCCCGAGGTCGAACGGGCCGTCTGCGCGGCCTGGGCAGCAAGGAGCGGGCCACCCGATCAGTCGGGGGCCCGCTCCTTTCGAGCAGGATGCTGGACTCAGCCAGCCACCACCTCGAGGGTGACCGTAGCCGAGACCTCGGGGTGCAGGGCCACCGTCGCGGTGTGCGTGCCCACCGACTTGATCGGTGCCGTCAGCGTCACCTTGCGCTTGTCGACCGCGGGGCCGCCGGAGGCGGCGACGGCCTGGGCGACATCGGCGCCGCCGATCGAGCCGAACAGCCGGCCGCCCTTGCCGGCCTTGGACACCAACTGCACCGCTGTGGATTCCAACGTGGCCTTGATCTCCTTGGCGTGGTCGAGGTCGCGGACCTCGCGCGAGGAGCGAGCCCGCTTGATCTGGGTCACCTGCTTCTCGCCGCCCTTGGTCCAGGCGACCGCCAGGCCCCGGGGCTGCAGGTAGTTGCGGCCGTAGCCGTCCTTGACCTCCACCACATCGCCGGGAGAACCCAGGCCGAGGACGTCGGAGGTGAGGATGAGCTTCATCGTCGTGTTCCTTCCCGGATCAGCGAGCGGTCGAGGTGTAGGGCAGCAGGGCGACCTCACGGGCGTTCTTCACGGCCATCGCGATGTCGCGCTGGTGGCGCGTGCAGTTCCCCGAGACCCGACGGGCGCGGATCTTGCCCCGGTCGGAGATGTACTTGCGCAGCATCGGCACGTCCTTGTAGTCAATCGGGGCAGCGCCCTCCTTGCAGAACGCACATGCCTTCTTCTTCATGGGCTTGCGGATAACGGCCTTGGCCATCGTGGTGCTCCGTTCCTACGGATGCCCGGCCTTCGCCGGGATGGTCAGTTCTTTGGGTTGTGGTGATCGTGCGGTCGTGTGCCGCGCATGAGCGGTGCTGATCCGAGGATCGGCGCCGCCGCTGCGGATCAGAAGGGTGGGGCCTGGTCGTCGCCGCCGAAGCCGCCGGAGCTGCCTGAGCTGCTGGCCCACGGGTCCGCCTGGCCGCCGCCGCCGAAGCCGCCGCCGCCCTGACCACCCTGGCCGCTCTGCTGGCCGCCGCCGAAGCCGCCGCCCTGGCCCCCGCCGAACCCGTCGGAACGGGCCACCCGGTTGACCTTGGCGGTCGCGTAGCGCAGCGCGGGGCCGACCTCGTCGACATCGCACTCCACGCTCGTGCCCTTGGTGCCCTCGCGGGTCTCGTACTGGCGGACCTTGAGCCGGCCGGTGACGACCACCCGCGTGCCCTTGGTCAGCGACTCGGCCACGTTCTCGGCGTACTGGCGCCAGACGCTGCAGCGGATGAAGGCGGTGTCGCCGTCCTTCCACTCATTGGTCTGCTTGTCCATGATCCGGTTGGTGGACGCGACGGTGAAGTTGGCCACCGCCTGGCCCGAGGGCGTGAACCGCAGCTCGGGGTCGGCTGTGAGGTTGCCGATCACCGTGATCGGGATGTCGCCTGCTGCCATGAGTGCCGCCTACCTGAGCTCGGGACGCATGACCTTGGTGCGCAGCACCGACTCGTTCAGCCCCAGCTGACGGTCGAGCTCGGACACCGCGGCCGGCGTGCAGTTGATGTCGAGGATCGCGTAGATGCCCTCGGACTTCTTCGAGATGTCGTAGGCAAGCCGACGACGGCCCCACACGTTGACGTTGGACACCTCGCCGCCATCCTGACGGATGACGTTGAGGAAAGTATCCAAGCTGGGAGCGACCGTGCGCTCATCCAACTCGGGATCGAGGATCACCATGACCTCGTAGTGGCGCGTGCTCAAGAACCCACCTCCTTCGGACTCGGGCGGCCACGGTCCATCCGTGGCAGGAGGGTTGCAGCGTCCTGGACCCTGCGCACCCCGTCCACGAATCGTGGCCCAGAGGTCCGACATGCACCAGCGGTCATCCACAGGCCGGTGCGAGACCGACCCCCGGGTGCCCGCTGATGTGCCCAGCGACCGTGACAGGGTAGCCCGCCGGAGCCTCGCGCGGGAAATCCCGGCCCCCCGCCGAACCCGAACCTCGCCGGGCGATCGGGCACCGGCCCATCCGGGTCGATAGCCTCCCTGCATGCCCCTGACCGTGCGACGGATCACCGCCGAGCAGCATCTGGCCCACATCGAGGCCCGAAACCGGGGCACCGGACTGGTCAGCGCCCTGCAGGTCCCGGGGTGGGGTGCGGTGAAGTCCGAGTGGCGAAACGAGTCCCTGGGCTGGTTCGACGGCGATGCCCTGATCGGGGCCGGCCTGGTGCTCTACCGGCAGGTGCCGCGGCTTCCGCGCTACCTGGCCTACCTGCCCGAGGGCCCGGACATCGACTGGCTCGGCGAGGGCCCGGCTGCTCGCGGGATCCTCGGCGCGCCTGAGCAGGTGCATCCCCTGCCTGACTGGCTGGACCCGATGCTGGCCCACCTCAAGTCGGCGGGCGCGTTCGCGGCCAAGATCGGGCCGCCGATCTGGAC
>JBAVKQ010000096.1:0-1666 GCA_049688395.1 Candidatus Nanopelagicales bacterium | reverse complement strand
GTCGGGCCCCGTGCGCTGCGCGCGGGCTGGCTGGCGCCGCTGGGCTACCTGGCCCTGGTCAGCGCCGGTGCCGCGGTGGCCGGACGAGGGCTTCCACTGGCCGCGCACACCCGGCTTCCGCTGGTCTACGCCACCATGCACGGTGCCTGGGGCACCGGCTTCCTCACCTCACCCCCCGGACTGCGCGAGATCCAGGAGTGAGGGCGTTCGTCCGGCCCGGTGCCAGCGGGCCCGACGCCGTCGCCACCATGCGCCAGCGCCTGGCCCGGCTGGGGGTGCCCGACGTGCTCGTCCTGCCCGAGCGTCCGGCCGCGGACCAGCTCGAGGAGGTCGCGGTCGGACTGGCCGGACGCACCCTGCTCATCGACGCGGACCTGATCGTCGCCGATGCCAGCCTGGGCCAGCTGGTCGACGACCCGGCTGTGCGCTCCGGCGCGCTGGTCGGGCCCAGCCGGTCGGTGGGCGCGGAGCCGCCGGTCTCGGGCGTGCCGGTCCGGGTCGCGCACCGGCGCATCGGCAGCGCCGGGTCGGTCCGCCACGAGGTCACCGGGGCGACCCACACCAGCCTCGGGGCGCTGGTCATCGATGCCGCGGACGGGGTGGCCGCCGTCGCGGCGCTGGTGGGTGCTGCCGATGTGGCGCGGCGGCTGCGCTGGGACGACGTCGACCCGGTCGACCTGGCCCTGGTCGGCCTGGTCCGCGCGCAGGTGCCCATCGGGGCGGTGGCCGGGGTCGGGCCGGTGCTGCGGGGCGGCTCGCCCGAGCAGCGCGCCAGGGTCGGCGCCGAACTGGCCGGGATCGACGAGGCCCGGGTGCTCCTCGAGCGGGCCAACCGCCCCGACGACGGCTTCTACTCGACCTACGTGCTGCGCCGCGCGTCCACGCCGGTGACCGCGCTGGCCCTGCGCCTGGGCTGGTCACCGAACCAGATCTCGCTGCTCTCCCTGGTGGTCGGACTCGTGGCCGCCCTCTGCTTCGCGACCGGCTCGTGGCCCGGGCTGCTGGCCGGCGCCCTGCTGATGCAGGCCTCGTTGGTGATCGACTGCGTGGACGGCGAGGTGGCGCGGTTCACCCGCTCGTTCTCCGACCTCGGGGCGTGGATCGACGCGTCCTCGGACCGGGTCAAGGAGTACGCGGCCTACGCGGGACTGGCGCTGGGCTCGGCGCGCTCGGGCACGGACATCTGGTTGCTCGCGGTGCTCGTGATGAGCATGCAGACCGTGCGCCACATCGGGGACTACAACTTCTCCCGGGTGCAGCGGATCCGAGAGGGCTGGGTGCCGGCGCATCCGATCGAGGACCCGCGCGACGGCGGTGCGGGCGGTGCCGGGGCCACGCTGGCGATCTCTGCGCAGCTCAACCGCAGCAGCCGGTTCAGGTGGGGCAAGAAGGTCTCGAGCATGCCGATCGGGGAGCGCTGGCTCGTGCTCTCGGTGGGCGCGATCACGGTCGGTGCGCGTGCGACCCTGTTGGTACTGCTCGGCCTGGGGTTGCTCGCCCTGACCTACACGACCGCCGGGCGGGTCCTGCGCGCGCGGACCTGGCACCATCCGGCCGAGCGCAGCGGTGTGTGGCTGCTGCGCCCGCAGCTGGATCTCGGTCCGCTCGGGCAGCCGCTGTGGCAGGCGGCCGTGGGCCGGCGCGACCCACTGGCCGGTCCGTTCGG
>JBAVKQ010000095.1:0-39430 GCA_049688395.1 Candidatus Nanopelagicales bacterium | reverse complement strand
GATCGGCTTCGCGTGCTTCCTGATCAACTACTTCGGCGTGAACCTGTACGCCAGCGGGCTGCACTCCTACGGCGGGGTGTGAACGCCCACGAGTGACATGAGCGCCCGGTCACTCGTGGGCGAGCTCAGCACCCTCAGGATCCCGGCGGCGACGCCAGCCACCGACCGTGCGCTCGAGGTTCACGGCCACATCGTTGCGCTGCTGGCGCAACAGGAACAGGCTGATTGTCCCCGAGACCGGACCGCCGCGAACGCCAGCAACCATCCGCGCATCCCCACTGGCTGCGGGCCACTGGTCCTTCGATCGACCACCACCCCGGCCGGCGTCCGCATCCGGCGTGCCCAGTGGCCCGGTCCTGTCCTACGGGGACCCGCGGTCTAGAAGGGGAATCCCGTCGAACTTCTACAAGCTGTGGTAGTACTACGGTGTGTCGAGTTTCGGGTCCGGTGCCATCGCTGAGGGCGCTGGCCGTCCCTTGTTGCTCGGGGCCGGCCTCCCGACCCACCAGGGGGTGAGCCCGTGAGCTCGGTCGCCCCGCCGCGCGTCCCACGCCGGGCACCTGACCGGCCGTCAGGCCCGGCGCCCGCCCCGCCACGAGGCGTGTTCATCCGCGGCGACGGGCGCAAGCGCGCCATCTACCTCACCTTCGGCGTGCTGATGCTCCTGAGCATCTACGCCGGCAGGGTCTTCGACCTCATGGTGGTCAAGGGGGCGGACCTCGCCGCGCAGGGCCAGCGCCAGCGGGTACGCACGCTTCCGCTCCCCGCTGACCGGGGGCCGATCTACGACTCGGAGGGTGCCCCGCTGGCGATCACTGTCGAGTCGCGGAACGTCACCGCCGACCAGAACCTGATCGAGGACCCGGCCGCGGCCGCGGCCCGGCTGGCCCCGATGCTGGGCATGGACCAGGCCAAGTTGCAGGCCACGCTGACCGGGGACGACATCTTCGTCTACGTGGCCAAGGGCCTGACCCCGGCTCGGTGGCGCCAGATCAAGGCACTGAACATCCCGGGCATCTTCAGTGAGAAGACCACGAAGCGGACCTACCCGGCCGGCACGCTCGCGGCCAACATCCTGGGCTTCGTCAACGCCGAAGGGGTCGGCTCCGGGGGCATCGAGATGGCGCTGGACTCCAGCCTCAGGGGTGTCGACGGCTCACGCACGTTCGAGCAGGGCGCTCGGGGGCAGGCGATCCCGTCGGCCGAGGATGTGCTCCGCGAGCCGGCCCCCGGTAGGGGGGTGCAGCTGACCATCAACCGGGACCTGCAGTACGTGGCCCAGCGCGCGATCGCCACCAAGGTTCGAGAGGCGGGCGCGGAGAGCGGGACGGTCATCGTCCTTGAGGCCAAGACCGGGCGGATCCTGGCGATGGCCACCGCGCCGACCTTCGACCCCAACAACTACAAGGACGCCGAACCCGAGAACATGGGCAACCGACCCGTTTCCGAGATTTACGAACCCGGATCCACAGGCAAGCTGCTCACGCTCTCGGGTGTGGTCGAGGAGGGCAAGGCCACACCCACGTCGAAGGTCGTCGTGCCCCCCACGCTCACCCGAGCTGGCTGGACCACGAACGACTTCGCCCCGCATGGGACGCTGAAGCTGACCTTGACCGGTGTCATGGCCCAGTCCAGCAACATCGGTACGATCCTGTTCGCCGACAAGATCGGCGGGGACAAGCTCTACAAGTACCAGCGCAAGTTCGGCATGGGCCAGCCGACCGGCTTGGGCTTCCCCGGCGAGGAGGTCGGCCTGTTGCCCAAGCCGGAGAACTGGTGGCCGACCACGTTTCAGGCCCTCGCGTACGGCCAGAGCTACTCGGTGACCTCGCTGCAGGTGGCGCAGGTGTACCAGACCATCGCCAACGACGGCGTGCGCCTGACGCCGCGACTGATCGACGGCTACGTCAACGCCGACGGCAGCTTCGAGCCGGCCCCGACACGGCCCGGCACCAGTGTCGTGAGCAAGAAGACCGCCATCACCATGCGCAAGATGCTGGAGAACGTAGTCACCACCGGCACGGCGAAGGTCGCGGCGATCCCCGGCTACCGGGTCGGGGCCAAGACGGGCACCGCTGAGCGCGTCGTCAACGGCCGCTACTCCGGGTACACCGCCTCGTTCATCGGGCTGGCCCCCGCTGACGACCCCGAACTCGTCGTCCAAGTCGCACTGCAGGATCCCAAGAACGGCCGCTACGGCTCCGTGTTGGCCGGCCCGGTGTTCAACACGGTGATGACCTACGCCCTTCAGGAGCTGAAGATCCCGCCATCGGGCACGAAGTCCCCCGAGATCCCGACCGACTGGTAGACCCGAAGGGATACCTCGGGCGCCCGGGTCAAGGCTCGGTGGGCGCCGGGCAGGAAGCGGCTGGCAATGCGCTACTATTCAAAGGACTACTTGAGCAAGGGGTCCTGGTGGATGGGCGGCAGTACAAGGACGAGGTGTTCGGTCACTTCGCGAGGATCGGTGCCGCGTTCGGGCATGCCAAACGCGTGGAGATCGTCGACGTGCTGGCCCAGGGGGAGCGGTCGGTGGAGTCCCTGGCCGGTCAGGTCAACTCCACGGTCGCCAACACCTCGCGGCACCTGCAGATCTTGGCCGCAGCCGGGCTGGTCGCCCGTCGGGTCGAGGGCACGTCGCGGATCTACCGGCTGGCCGACCCGGGAGTGGACGCCGCCTACCAGTCGTTGGTCGGCCTGGCCCAGGACCGGATCGCGGATGTGTCGGCCCTGACGGAGGCGTTCTTCGGTGACGCCGACGGGGTGAACCCGGTCACCTTCGAGCAGTTCGACCAGCTCAGCCGTGACGGTGCAGCGATCCTTGTCGATGTCCGCCCGGCCAGCGAGTTCGCCGCCGGCCACGTCGACGGTGCGATCAACATCCCGGTGGCCGACCTGGCCGACCGGATGGGGGCCCTGCCAGCCGATGCCACGATCGTGGCCTACTGCCGCGGCCCCTACTGCGTGATGGCCGCCACCGCCGTGGCCCGGCTGCGCGACGCCGGGCACCCGGCCGTCCGGCTGGCCGGCGGGTTCCCGCAATGGCGCGACACGGGGCGACCGATCGCCTCCTGACCCGGCCCCGGCCGCGGCGCCAGGGCCAACTCACAACGCACAACGCACAGAGAAGCGAAAGGCACCACAGATGGCAGCCCTGTTCATCCTCAACGACCCCCCGTACGGCACCGAGCTGGTCTACAACGGCCTGCGCCTGGCCGGCAACATGCTGCGCATGGACGAGGGGCATGACCTGACCGTGTTCCTGATGGGCGACGCGGCCAGCGCGGCGAAGTCCGGGCAGATCACCCCGAACGGCTACTACAACGTCAACAAGATGCTGGGCACCGTCATCCGCCGCGGCGGCAAGGTCCTGGTCTGCGGCACCTGCATGGACGCCCGCGGCCTGACCCAGGACGACCTGATCGAGGGCGCGGTGCGCTCCACCCTGGACGAACTGACCACGGTCACCCTGGCCGCGGACAAGATCCTCACCTTCTGATGGACACCAGGGCCAGGCAGACAGTCATCGTGTTGGGCGGGGGTGTCGGCGGAGTCGCGACCGCGAACCGGTTGCGCCGCCGGCTGGCCAGCGAGCACCGCGTGGTCCTGGTCAACAAGGAGCCCGACTTCAGCTTCGCGTCGTCCTACCTGTGGGTGATGTCCGGGGATCGCCGCCCCGACCAGGTGACCCGGCCGCTGCAACGGCTGGCCCGCCGCGGCATCGAGGTGGTGATCGGTCAGGTGGAGCACATCGATCCGGCCGAGCGGACCGTGACCGTCGATGGCATGACCCTGACCGCGGACCACCTCGTGGTCACCCTCGGCGCGGACTGGGTGACCGATCGGGTCCCCGGGCTGACCGAGACCGGCCACACCTTCGCCACTCTGCCCGGAGCGCACGAGCTCGCCGGAAGGTTGGGGCGCATCGACAGCGGGCGGATCGTCGTGGTCACGGCCGCACCGCTGTACAAGTGCCCCGCGGCTCCGTACGAGGCGGCGTTCTTCATCGACGCCGGGCTCCGGGCCCGCGGGGTCCGCGACCGGGTGGAGCTGGCTGTCCGCAGCGCCGAGCCGGCCCCGATGCCGGTCGCCGGACCGGCCGCCGGCGAGGCGCTGCGCGAGATCCTGGCCGGCCGGGGGATCGACTACCAACCCGCCACCCAGATCACCTCGGCCGAGCCGGGTCGGGTCACCTTCGCCGGGGTCTCCGAGGACGCTGACCTGCTGGTCTACATGCCCCCGATCGCCGCCCCGGCGGTGGTGGCCAGCAGCCCGCTGGCAGCCGACGACGGCTGGATCCACGCCGACCCCCGAACTCTGGGCACCGGGTTCCCCGGGGTGTGGGCGATCGGGGACAACACCCAGATCATGCTGGCGATGGGCAAACCCCTTCCCCGCGCCGGGGTATTCGCCCACGACCAGGCGCACGTCGTGGCCGATGCGATCGCGGCAACCATCGCCGGGAAGCCCGCCCCCGGAACGTTCGACGGACACGGTGGCTGCTTCATCGAAACCGGTGGCGGCCGCGCGGCCTACGGGGCCGGAAACTTCTACGCCGAACCCACCCCCACCGTCAGGCTGCGCCCCCCGGCCCGGCGCTGGCACCTGGGCAAGGTCCTGTTCGAACTCAACGTGATGCGACGGTGGCTATGACTAAGAGCCTGATCTACCTGGACCACAACGCGACCACCCCGATCGCCGCGGAGGTCGCCGCGGCGATGTGGTCCTACCTGACCACCCACTTCGGCAACCCGTCCAGCGACCACCCGTTCGGGCGGGCCGCGAAGGCAGCGGTCGACACTGCCCGGGAGCAGGTCGCGGCCCTGATCGGCGCGCACCCCGACGAGATCGTGTTCACCTCCGGGGGCACCGAGTCCAACAACCTCGCCATCCGCGGCGCCGCTGCCACCGTGCCGGCCGACCGCCGACATGTGGTCACCTCCGCGGTGGAGCACCCGGCCACCGTCCAACCGGTGCTCCTGCTCGCCGAGGCGGGTTGGGACGTGACCACGGTGGGGGTGGATGGTGCCGGTCGGGTCGACCCGGGTGCGGGCGTGGGGGACATCCCGGTCGGGTTGGGCACGTTCATCCTGGCCCAGAACGAGGTCGGCACGATCCAGCCGATCACCGAGCTCGCTGGCGCGCTGCACGCCCGCGGCGCGCTGGTGCACACCGACGCCGCCCAGGCCGTGGGCAAGGTCCCCGTCGATGTCGACGACCTGGGGGTGGACCTGCTGTCGATCGCCGGGCACAAGTGCTACGCCCCCAAGGGTGTGGGCGCCCTCTACGTCCGGCGCGGCACCCCGATCTCCCCGGTCCTGGTCGGCGCCGGCCAGGAGCGGGGGATCCGCCCGGGGACGGAGAACGTGGCCAGCATCGTCGGGCTCGGTACCGCCTGCGCGCTGGCTGGAGCGAACCTGGCCACCGAGTCCGACCGGATCCGCGGCCTTCGGGACTACCTGTGGGAGCTGCTGAGCTCCCGGATCCCGCGTGCGGTCCGCTTGGGCGACCCCACTCACGCGCTTCCCAACACGCTGAGCATCGCGATCCCCGGACGCCGCGGCCTGGACGTCCTGGCCGCCTGCCCAGACCTGGCCGCGTCGACCGGATCGGCCTGCCACACCGGAGAGATCAACCCCTCCGCGGTCCTGGTCGCGATGGGAGTACCCGACCACGTCGCAGCCGGAGCGATCCGGCTCTCCCTGGGCCGGCACACCACCACCGAACAGATCGTCGCCGCCGCCCTCGCCCTAGCCGGCGCCGCCACCTGAGCCGTTCACCGCGATACCGACGACGCCCCGCCGAACCGGTCGTTGCGCCTCAGGCCTGCCGGTCCTTGCTCGCACGGCGGGCTCGGGACGGGTAGCCGGTGTCGAAGTGCATGTAGTCGGCCACCTTGATGTTCTGCCAGATCCATTCCCGGTCGGTGAACTCCTGCCAGGGCAGGCTCCCCCTGGTGATCACCCCGCGCCCCTCGCGCTGGGTGCCGTAGTCCGCCGACGGCACCCAGCACTCGCATCGAAGGTCCTGCCAGGGGTTCTGGTAGGGGTTGATGTCGATGGCCCGACCGTTGGCGTGCGGGGAGTCCCGGACGGGGGCGTTGATCTGTTCGGGGCGGCGGCAGTTGAACGCCGAGGTGTTGTTGGCCCCAAGACTCAGGTTCACATCACCTTCGTAGAGTTCCACCGGTTCGATGCGCTCGATGGGGAATCCGGCGTCGAAGAGTGCGGTGAGGACCTCCGCGAGGTCCTGCACCGAGTCACGATGGGCGATCAGGGACCCGCGGACCACGTTGCCCTCGAAGTCGATGTGGTTGACATCCAGCCGACGCAGACCCCGTCGCCCCACCGGGCACCCCGGGCGCCAGGTCCCGGTGTCGACCAGCTGTGCCCACTGGGTGTCGCCGATGCGCGAGATCACCGGATCGGCGCGTGGAGCAGCGGAGACCGCAGGCGTGGATCCCGGCGGCCCGACAGGTTCTACAGCGACGTCCGGACCGTCCGAACAGCCGGCGGAGGTCCATATCAGGGCCGCTGCCAGGACAACGGCGAACACCCCGCGACGCCGACCGGCCGGGATCCCGCCGATCATCGGATCGATTCCCCTCATAGTCCGAACCGGTAAGCGGCGAGCGCGGCTCCGTCGCGGGTTCGCCGCTGCCCATCGGCCATCCAGCCCCGCTTCTCGTAGAACGGCCTGGCCACCGTGTTCCCAGCACGCGTCACCAGGAACGCGTGAGAAGCACCCGAGGTTCGTGTCGCAGCGAGGTAGGACTCAACCAGGTGCGCCCCGATGCCACGGTTCCGGGCGGGCGGACGGGTGATGACGTAGGCGAGTTCCCCGAAGGTGCCGTGATCCAGGCCTGTGGAAGTACCTTCCCGGAACCGGGACAGGGCGCGTCGGGCGTACCAGTGCGATCGGACCCGCACGAAGTCCCACCACAGGGCAGGGCGGGCACCCAGCGCAACCGTCCCGGCGGTCACCAGCTGGAGCTGGCGATGCTGCGCGAGATAACGCCGATGACCCACCTCGTCCACCGTGCCGACAAGGAAAGCCTGAACCTCCTCGTCGTGATCCACGACGAACGCGACAGCGTGGGGCGACTCGAGGAACCCACGGTAGTGCGCGACGAGGAACCTCTCACCCAGTCGGGCGTAGTAGCCGTCGGGGAAGTGCTGCCGGTGCAGACGCGCCACCTGACGCAGGTCCCCACGCGCCATGTCCCGTACCCGGACCCGCCCCTGGGCGGTGACGGCCCCGATGCCTGGGTCGACCGCATTCTCAAAAATCGACACTCCGTAGTAGTACCACGCTCTGTAGAAGTTCGGTGTCTGCCATACTTCCGGTGTGTCGGCACTGGGGACCCTCGAGGCAGCCATCATGCAGGTGCTCTGGGGCGCGTCGGAGGATGTCGCTGTGGCCGACGTGGTGGATGCGCTCGAGGACACCCACCCGGTCGCCTACACGACCGTGATGACCGTGTTGGAGCGGCTTCGGCAGAAGGGCCGTGTCGAGCGGACCAAGGTCGGGCGGGCCTACCGCTACCGGCCGGCGGTGACGGCTGAGGACTATGTGTCCGGGTTGCTCTCCAAGGCCCTCGACGATGCGGCGGACAGGTCAGCTGTGCTGGTGCGGTTCGCGGGGACCCTCACCGACGACGAGGTTCATGCGCTGCGGGAGGCTCTGGCTGGGGTGGATCGGAGGCCACGGCCGTGATCGCGGTGTTCCTGCTCGGGTACGCCACAGCCCTGGCATTCACGGCTCCCCGCGTGCTGTCGGCGTCGTGGACCACCCGGCACCCCCGTGCGGGCCTGCTGTCGTGGCATGTTGTGGTCGGCACGGTCCTCGCCAGCGCGGTCGCTGCCGCGCTACTTGCCGCCCACGACGCATGGAAACCGCTGGCCGCCACCATCCTCCGAGCGGATCTGGGCGCTGACAGCCACCCAAGCCTGGGTGCTGCGGTCCTCGGCCATGAGTGGAACGCCAGCCTCATCGTCGTCTTCGCCCTGAGCGTGCGGGTCCTGATGAAGGCAGTTCGCCGCGTCCGGGTCAACGGCGACGAGCGGGTGCACATCCGCTCGGCCATCTCCGCGCTCGGCCCTTCGGCCCTCGACGTGCCCTACCGCGACGTGACGGTCATCGACCTGGCCGAGCCGACCGCGTTCTGCGTCCCGGGCCGCCTGCCGTTGATCGTGCTGTCCAACTCAGCGCTCACACGCTTGACCCCCGAGCAGGTTCACGCGGTGGTGGCCCATGAACGAGCCCACCTGGAGCACCGCCACGCCCACGCGGCAACCTGGGCGGCGGTGTTGGCCGATTCGTTCCGTCGGTGGGATCTCGTGCAGTCCTATGCCCGCAGTGTCCCACTCCTGCAGGAGATGCACGCCGATGATCTCGCCGCCCGGGCCACGACCAGCCGTGTTGTGACCGCGTCGCTGCTGGCCCTCTCCCAGGGCACGGCTCCCGGCGCGCTGGCGATGTCCGGGGGCAACATCGCCGCGCGAGCGATCAGGCTTCTGCATCCCCAACCACGTTCGCGGAGACCGCTGCTGCGCGTGGGAGCCGGGCTGGGCATCGTCCTGGGCATCCCCATCGTGCTGTTCGCTGGTCCCGGCCTGCAGGCCGTCGCCACAGACCATCACTTCGAACCCGGGCAGGGCGCACCAGCCCAGGCATCGGCCCCCATGAGCGGGGGAACGAGCACGTTCCTGACTCTCTGAGATCGCCTTGGCGCTCAGACACGGCGCCGCCGGCGAATGAACCAGGTGAGAAGTCCGGCACCCAGGAGCAGCACTCCGAGCGCGCCCAGGACCCAGTTCTCCTCCCTGGCGCTCGACGTTGCCGGGGTAGTCGGGTCGGCCGTTTGCCCGGCTGGTGACTCGCCCACTCCGGTGGGGTCTGGGCTCTGCGCGGAGGCTGAGGATTGAGCACCAGGACCTGCGATGGTGAACGTGATCGATCCGGCGATGGGGTGACCGTCGGCGGAGACGACGCGGTAGGCGGCGCGGTACTGCCCGGGTCCTGCTGGGTCGGGCCAGGCCACCGACGCGGTGTTGCGGTCCACGTCGAGGTCGGCCAGGCCCAGCCGGGACCCGGTCTCGAGGTCGGTCAGCGTGATCGCGTTGCCGGCGGGCAACAAGTCCTCACCGAAGGTGAAGGAGATCACCGGTGGGGCGGCGTCCAGCGTGGCACCATCGGCCGGGGATGAGGACTCCAACTCGGCGTGGGCCATCGCGGGAGCGTCGATGCTGATCACCGCGGCGCACGCGATCATCAGCCCGGCTGCGATTGCGCGCCTCGTTCTGGTCATCGTGGCCTCCTGGGCGCCCCCGTACAGGGCAGCCCCCAGACTACAAGCACCGAGTTCCGGACAGCCGGACCCTTGCCCTGGGCCCAGCCGGTGGAGAGGTGGCTCAGTCGGCGCTGCTGTGGGGCGGCCGACGGCCGAGCAGCAGTGCTGTGAGCAGGAGTACGGCGGCCAGCAGGTCCGGGGTGGAGCCGAGGCGCATCGCGGGGGTGAGTCCGGTGCGCATGCTCACGGTCTCGACGGTGGTGTCCTGGGTGAACTCAGTGGTCTGCCACCTGGCTTTCCCGTGTTCGTCGATGATGGCGCTGAGGCCGGACGTGGCTGCCACGAGCGTTGTTCTCCCGCTGGCGATGGCCTGCACTCGGGAGATCGCCAACTGTTGGGCCGGTTGGCCGGTGCGCCCGTAGGTGGCGTTGTTGGTCTGCACGAGCAGGACTTGGCCGCCTCCTTTCACGGCGTCACGCACCAGGTCGTCGTAGGCAATTTCGAAGCAGATCACCACGCCGGCCAGCACGGGGCCGAGGGTCAGGACTCCCGGCTGCTGGCCCGGGGCGAAGTCCCGGGGGATCCGATCGAAGCGGGTGATGAAGCGACTGAGCAGGTCCCGGTAGGGCAGGTACTCCCCGAACGGGACGGGGTGCCGTTTGGCGTAGCGATCGCCGGGCCCGGTGGTGGGGTCCCACACGATGCCCACGTTGAGCACGGTGCCCGGGTGCTGCTCGGTGGGGGGGTCGTCCGGGTTGCTGATCACGGCACCGACAAGCAGGGGGGCGCCGATGTCCTGAGCGGCTGCGGTGATGTCCGCTGCGGCCTCGGGATCGCGCAGGGGGTCGATGTCCGCGGCGTTCTCGGGCCACACCACCGCTGCCGGGGCAACGCTCTCCCCGGCTCGGACCCGGGCCGCGAGTTGACGGGTGGCGGCGACATGGTTGTCCAGGACCGCCCGCCGCTGGGCCCGGGCATCCAGGCCGGCGCGGGGGACGTTGCCCTGCACGACCGCGATCGGCACCGCCGAGCCGCTCGGTCCGGCCCAGTCGACGCGAACGCCCGCGGCGCCCGCGCCGACCAGCGCCCCGCTGGCCAAAAGGGCGGTGGCAACCGTGCGCCGGTCGCCGCGGCGGGCCGCCTGCCACCCGGCCAGGATCACCATCCCCCCCAGGCACACGACGAACGTCACCAGGGAAGGCCCGGCCAGGCCCGCCCACCCCACCAGGGAAGTGTCGGCCTGGGAGAAGGCGAGCCTGCCCCAGGGGAAGCCCCCCCACGGGACCTGGCCACGGACCGACTCCATCACGACCCACATCGCCGGCACGCTCAGGACCCACAGTCGTCCGCGCAGCAGTCGGGGCAGCACGCCGCCGGCGACCGCCCAGAAGGATGCGCACAACAGGCTCAGCAGCAGCCAGGCATCGGGCCCCAGGACCCGCATCCAGCCCAGCAGCACCCCGAAGAACACCATCCCAGAAGCCAACCCCATGGCTGATCCCAGGCGCCCCGACACGTCCCGGAATGCGGCCACGAGCAGGGCGAAGGCCGGCGCGGCCAACCACCCGCCCAGCCACGAGTACGGGGGGAAGGACGCGGCCAGGACGCCCGCACCCCCGAGGGCCAGCACCAACCGGGTCACGCCGCCCGCTGGACCCCGGGGTCCAGCGGGCACCGAGAGTTCGCCGGCTACGGGAACGGCGCGCATCGTCATCGCGCCATTCTCCCCCCCGCCGGCCCCCCCGGCTGACTGTGCGGGGAACCGCGGGAGTCCAGCGTTCCTTGATCGGCGACACTCCCACGCTGGGCCTGAATGTCAGGGGCGTTCCCAGCCGGGCTTGATCGGTGTCGGTGGCGCGCAGCGGGGGAGACGGGCACTCCCGGGGCGCGGGGTGTCGGTGCCCGGGGTAGGGCTCACCTGCGCGCAAGGCCGATTCCGCCCACGGAGTGAGCTGTCCGCCACACTCCCGGGGTAGTCACCGGGGTATCCGATTCGCACCCTGGAGGCACGTCGTGTCTGTCGTTGCCCGCTTCGCGGTCCCTGTCGCCACGCTACTGTCGATCGGGCTGCTGTCGGCCTGCGCGTCGGACACGACGGCCGCGGATGCCACCAGCGCTGCAGCTACCTCGGCCGCAGCCGGGTCGTGCGCGCTGGCGATCGGCGACGCGTGGGTGAAGGCCCAGGACACGGAGATGACGGGGGCGTTCGGGGTTGTCAGCAATCCCAGCGACGCGGACATCACCATCACGTCCGCGTCGAGCCCGTCGGCGGGGATGACGGAGATCCACGAGGTTGTCGACAAGGACGGCGCGATGGTCATGCAGCCCAAGGAGGGCGGCCTGGTGGTGCCGGCCGGCGGCTCGGCGGAGCTCAAGCCGGGCAGCGATCATCTGATGCTGATGAAGCTGCCCGCCCCGATCAAGGCCGGGGACGAGGTCGAGATCACGGTGGTGTGCGACACGGGCGGAGAGCTGACCTGGACGGCCGTGGCCAAGCCGTTCGAAGGTGGCGCCGAGGCGTACGTGCCCGCGGAGGGCTCGACGGACTCCATGTCCTTGTCGCCCAGCCCGTCGGAGAACTGACCGGCGCGGATGGTCCCTGACCCGCAGCCCGAGCAGCCTCCCGCGGGGGTCACCCGCCGGGGGCTGCTCGGGGCGTTGGGCATCGGGGTGGGCGGGTTGGCCGTGGGGGCGGCCGCGGGGTACGCAGTGGCCGCCGACGGTGACTCCGCCGACGCGGGGGCGGCCGCGCAGGAGCCCGGAACCGTGCCTGCCCCGGGCAGCTCCGTGGAGCCGTTCCACGGCGTCCACCAGGCCGGTGTGGAGACTGCGATGCAGCCGCATGCCACGTTCGTCGCACTGGACCTGCGCGACGACGTCGACCGCGCGGCGCTGGTGCGCCTCATGCGCCTGCTCACCGACGACGTCGCGCGGTTGTCCGAGGGCCGTCCCGCCCTGGCCGATCCGCAGCCGGAGCTCGCGGTGGTGCCGGCCCGGCTGACCGTGACGGTCGGGTTCGGGATGGGCCTGCTGGAGGCGGCCGGGCTGGCCGACCAGGCCCCGCCCTGGCTGGCTGAGGGCCTGCCCACATTCTCGATCGACGAGCTCCAGGACCGCTGGAGCGGGGGTGACCTGCTGCTGCAGGTGGCCGCGGAGGACCCGGTCACCGTGTCCCATGCGGTGCGCGTGCTGCTCAACGACGCCGGCCCGTTCGCGACCGTGCGGTGGGTCCAGTCCGGGTTCCACCGCCCCGCGAACACCGCGCCGGTCGGGATCACCGGGCGCAACCTGTTCGGCCAGGTGGACGGCACGGTGAACCCCACGCCGGGCACCAAGGACTTCGCGGACGTCGTGTGGCTGGCGCCTGGCCCCGAGATGCCGAGGTGGCTGGAGGGCGGCACGGGGATGGTTGTGCGCCGTGTGGCGATGGACCTGCGGGTGTGGGCGGGCTCGACGAGCGGACCAAGGAGCAGTCGATCGGCCGGCGGCTGGCTGACGGTGCCCCGCTGACCGGCGGCACCGAGTTCACGGCCCCGGACTACGACGCGGTGGACGACGACGGGTTCCTGGTGATCGCGCCGACCGCGCACATGCGCCTGGCCCACGCCACGACCCCCGCCGAGCGGATCCTGCGCCGGCCGTACAACTACGACGACGGGATCGCCCCCGACGGGTCGCCCGACACCGGGCTGGTCTTCGTCGCCTTCATGGCCAACCCGGCCGCGCAGTACGTGCCCATCCAGCAGCGCCTGGCCGCATCCGACGTCCTGAACATCTGGACCGCGCCGATCGGCTCGGCCCTGTTCGCCGTCCCGCGCGGCGTCCAGCCCGGCGAGTACCTGGGCCAGGCCCTGCTGGGCTGACCGGGCGGGTCGTCCCCGCCCGCCGCGCCCGCTGGTCGTTGGCCCGTCCGGATCCAATTGCGGCATCCACACCGAGCCATGCCTCGTGCGGCGCGAACCGCTGTGAGGCGGCCTTCCCGTTCGGCGCACCCCGGATAGACCCACGGATCTGCCCGGGTCAGCAGTCCCCTAGGGTGTGCCGATGCTGCACCTGCTGCGCCAACGACGCTGGCTCGGGTTCACGCTGTTCGTCCTGACCACGATGACCGTGTGCGTGCTGATGGCACGCTGGCAGTGGAACCGCTACCAGGTGCGCTTGGCCGAGAACGATCGCCTGGATGCGGCCCTGTCGACCCCGGCGGTGCCGATCTCCGAGGTGCTGACCGCCGAGGAGGCACGCCCAGATCCTGGACCGTTGGCCGCTGACCTTGCCTGGCGCTCTGTCAGCGCGACCGGGGTGTTCGACGTGAGCCGCGAGGTCGCTGTGCGCCGGCGACCTCAGGACGGCCGCAACGGCTTCTGGATCGTCACCCCACTGATCACCGACCAGGGGGCCTTGCTGGTCAACCGCGGATGGGTCGTCGCCTCCGGGGATGCTATGACCAGACCCGATGTCCCACCGCCACCAGCCGGCCCGGTGACCGTCGTGGGCAGGCTGCGGCCAGCCGAAGTGAACGCCACCAGTGACGATGCCCCGCCCGGTCAGGCCTGGGCGGCCGACCCGCAGGCCCTGATTCAACCGGCCGGGGTGCCGCGGTACGCCGCCTACGTGGTCCTCACCGACAGCCGACCACCGGCCGCCGAGGGGCTGACCCGGTTGCCCGAGCCGGGCCACCGAGGGGTCAACAACCTGGCGTACTTCGTGCAGTGGACACTGTTCGGCATCGTGGGTGTCGTGGGGTGGTGGCGCCTGCTCGCCGGGGAATCGGCAGGACGTCGCCGCGGAACGACCGACGACGAGCTGGGTGCCTCCGAGCACGCCCTGCCCTGAGCCGCGCGCCTTCGGCGGCGGTTCCGTGATCGCCGATCCCGGTGATCAGGCGGGAACTCCCAGGTGGTCGTGCCTGACACGGCGGCCACCGGGGAGCCATCGGCCGCGAGGGTCTGCGGCTGACCACCGGCTTCCCGATGGATCTTCATAGAATCTTCATCGAATCTACGGGTGGGGCACATCGGGGACCCGTAGCGTTGCGGGCACGCCGGGTTCGCCCGTCACCCCCGTGCGGGCGGTCCGGCGCCAACGGCCGAACAGGACTGGGGCGGGTGCGATGACGTCGGGTGCGTGGGCGAGAACTGCGCGGGCTCGGTGAGCGAGGCAATCGGCCGGGGTTCCCAGCGCCCGCCCGGACGGGTGTCGCGGCGCCGGGCAACGATCCTGGGACGGCACAGCTCTGGGGGGAGACGGTTGGGGCGCTCCGCGGCCGCCTCGACCGTCGCGGCGGTGTCCCTCCTGCTGGTCCTGGTCGGATCTGCGGTGGCTGACACGGACTCCGACAAGAGGAAGGTCGATGCCGCCGTCGCCGCCGCCGGTGATGACCTTCGGACCGCGAACGCCAAGGTGGCCGCTGCGATCAAGGACCTCGACGAGGTGCGCACGCTGCTCCCTGCGGCGCGAGCCGACCTCACGGCCGCCGAGCTGCAGTCCGCCGCCGCGGCAGACGCCGATCGCGCGGCCCAGGCGGAGCTCGAGCAGGCGACTGCGGCCGCGATCCGGGCCGAGCAGGAGCGGGCCGAGGTCGAGTTCCAGATCACAGACCTGCAGAGCCGGGTGGGCAACCTGGCGCGCGCGGTCTACCAGAACGGGGCGTTCGCCGATTTCGACCTGTTGATCACCGCCGGGTCGCCGGCTGAGTTGTCCGACCGGGCGGCGGCGATCGACGCGGTATCGCGGGTCAACAACGAGACACTGGCCCACCTGGGCGAGATCCGCGCCGAGTTGGCGCTCAAGGAGGCCCGCCTCGAGATCCTGCGCCAGCAGGTGGACGAGACGCGGCAGGTGGCGGCGATTGCGCTGAAGGAGGCCACCATCGCTCGTGACCAGGCCGCGGCCGCCAAGGCCAAGGTCGATGCGCTGGTAGCCAAGAAGGCCACAGCCCTCGATGTGGCCGCCACTGAGCGGGCGCGCGTGCTCAAGCAGTACAAGTCCGTGCAAGCGGAACAGCAGCGGATCGCCGCCCTGCTGGCCAAGCAGGCCGCTGCGGAGGCGGCCCGGTTGGCCCGCGGAGGCGAGCTGAGTTACGCGCCCACCACCGTCGGGGGATTCGTCTGGCCGCTGCCCGGCGCCACCGTCGGCCAAGGTGTGGGCCCCAGGACGCACCCGGTCTACGGCTATCGTTCCTGCCACACGGGCGTGGACGTGGGCGCCTCGTCGGGCACCCCGATCCGGGCCACCGCAGCCGGGGTGGTCGTCCGCACCGCCTCCGGCGGGCCGTACGGCAACAACACGCTGATCTCCCACGGCGACGGGCTGTTCTCGATGTACGCCCACCAGTCGCGGTTCGGGGTCGAGGAGGGCCAGACCGTGAACGCCGGCGAGGTGATCGGCTACGTCGGCAGCACCGGCTGGGTGACCGGACCGCACCTACACTTCCAGATCCATGTGGGCAACGTGCCGTACAACCCGATGGGCTGGTTCGGCGCGGACAAGGAAGCCGTCGAATGCTGATCGAGAACGGTTGCCTGCCCCCCGCGCCTCGGCGGTCGCCCCCCTGACCCGGCCGCCGGCCCGCATACGAAGAGAGGCCACCCTGAACGCACCACCAGCGCTAACCCGCTGGCCCCAGCACCGAGCCGCGCGATCCCGTCCACCGCAACCACCGCAACCACCGAGACCACCGAACAGCGAAGGAGCCCCTCGATGCCGAACCAGCCCACGAGTGACCCCCACACGACCATGACCCCCCGGCAACTGGCAGCCCAGGCCCGGGCCGAGTCCGAGGCGGCCGAGCGCAGGCGGGACCGCCTGATCCGCACCATCGGAGCGGTCGTCGTGCTCGTCGTCGTGACCGGTCTGCTCGCCGTCGGGCTGCTCGCCGGCCGGTCGCAGGAGACCGCCACCGCCGCGCCGGAGCCCGATGCCGCCGCCCCTGTCCCCACGGGCGTCCAGCCCGACACCTATGGAGTGCCCATCGGCGCCGGCTGGACGGCGACCAACGCCGCCCAGCTGCCGACCCTCGAGATCTGGCAGGACTTCCAGTGCCCCGCCTGCGCCGCGGTGGAAGCGGAGTCCGGTGCGGGAATCATGGCCCTAGCCAACGAGGGCAAGATGAAGCTGCTGTTGCGCCCCGCGACCTTCCTCGATGACGCCCTGCCCCAATCGCTGAACTCCTCAGCCCGCGCCACCGCAGCCTGGGGCTGCGCGATCGATCAGGGCAAGGCCCAGGAGTTCCACGACGCCGTGTTCCCGGCCCAGCCCGCGGAGGAGGGCACCGGATTCACCGACGAACAACTCCTCGCGCTGGGGCAACAGGCCGGCATCAACGGAGCTGGCTACGACCAGTTCGCGGAATGCGTCGCAGCCGGCACGTACCTGCCCTGGGCAGCCAACAGCGACCAGAAGTTCTCGGAGTCCGGAGCCGGCGGCACCCCGACTGGGTACCTCAACGGCACGGAACTGAAGTCCAACGACCTGGCCGACCTGGAAGCACTCAGCGAGAAGATCGCGGCCGCCACCGCCTGACCCCCGGGCGGGCGGGCGGCCAGAGTGGCCAGCCCGCCCGGGCCAGGCCCGGTGGACGCGAGCCGATCTACCACCACCATGCGGGTGCGCTGCGCAACCGGGCGTCACCCCACGAACGAGGATAGGCAGGACACCCGATGACCACCGTCGCCCTCGAGGTCGCCGACCCCGTGTCGCCCCCCGTCGCCACGCCGAATCAGCGCTACCACTCGGGTGCGTTGATCGAGATGTTGGCATCCAGCGTCATCGGGCTGTGGGCCTCGTTGGTGCTGTCCATCGACGCCGTGAAGCTGGCGGCGGACCCGTTCGTGGACCTGGGGTGCAACATCTCGTCGACGATCTCGTGCTCCACGGTCGGGTTGACCTGGCAGGCGAACCTGTTGGGCTTCCCCAACGCCTTCCTCGGGCTGATCGCCGAGCCGGTGGTCATCACCATTGCTGTGGCCGCCCTCGGAGGTGTGAGGTTCCCGAAGTGGTTCATGCTCTCGGCACAGGTGGTCTACTCGATCGGTCTGCTGTTCGCCTACTGGTTGTTCTACCAGGCCTACTTCGTGATCGGCGCGATGTGCCCCTGGTGCATGCTCATCACGGTCACCACGACCCTGGTGTTCGCCTCGATGACGCGGGTGAACATCCTTGAGGGGAACTTTGGCGCCACCACGAGGAACCGGCTCGAGCGCCCGCTCCGGCTGGGCATGGACGCCGCCGGCGTGGTGGTCATCCTCGGGATCATGGCCGCCATGGTGCTCTACAAGTACGTCTGAGGTCGGTCGCCTCACCTTTGGACCCGAGCCCTGGGCGGCGAGCTCGACCGCCGCGGGCGACAGTTTCCAATGCTGCCACCGCAAACCTCACCGACGCCGAACCGGGGGCCGAGACCACCTGGGTGACCCTCCGGTGGACTCCGACGCGATCGAGCGCACCGAGCTGCCGCGCCGAGCCCGCACCGGCGACGTTGGGCCACATCCCCCGCGCGGTCTGCCTGCCGCGGTCCGATAGGAGCATGTTCCCGCGCTGGCCAGCACCCCCATTAGGCTCTCGGCCATGGTGATCGCCAGGTCCGTCGCCCTGTTCGTCGTGGCGGCGATAGCTGAGATCGGTGGCGCTTGGCTCGTGTGGCAGGGAGTGCGTGAGCACCGTGGCCTGCTGTGGGTGGGTGCCGGGGTGATCGCGCTTGGCTTGTACGGCTTCGTAGCGACGCTGCAGGTCGACGCCAACTTCGGACGCATCCTGGCTGCCTACGGCGGCGTGTTCGTCGCCGGGTCACTGACCTGGGGGATGGTGGTCGACGGATTCCGTCCCGATCGCTACGACGTCATCGGGGCGGCGGTCTGCCTCGTGGGTGTCGCGGTCATCATGTACGCCCCCCGTGGGGCGTGACATTCTCCTCTCGCCGATGGCCGCGAGAAGGGACATGGTCGGCCACATCGTCAGCCAGGGTGTACCGAACCCCTAGCTGAGCACACGTGCCGATGGACCCCGCGCAGATCATCGACGTCCTGACAGCCGTGGCGCCCCGAGATGGGGTCCATCAGCTCCAACTCGCCGAACGCGCCGCTGGCTCGGCAGCAAACGACTGATCGTTG
Source organism: Candidatus Nanopelagicales bacterium (assembly GCA_049688395.1). Taxonomy (GTDB): domain Bacteria; phylum Actinomycetota; class Actinomycetes; order S36-B12; family CAIYMF01; genus Prado023. The sequence goes on along the minus strand of JBAVKQ010000095.1, from coordinate 21,031 downwards.
TTGCAGAAACGGCCGCGCATCTCGAACGTGGAGATGAACAGGCCGGCAACGCCAACCTCGACCACGAATGCTCTGTCATGTATCATCGCCGTATGACGATAAAAGCGTTGGCAGACGGTCAGCTTGGGGGTTCGCGGGACGAGCAGCCGCTCGGGCCCGAGGATCTGGATTCCCTGGCGCCGGCAGCCAGTTTGTTCCGGAGTTTGGGTGATCCGTCGCGGTTGGCGATCTTGGGGCATCTGGCGATCGGGGAGCACAAGGTGCGGGAGTTGACCGAGCATCTTGGGCTGGCGCAGTCGACGGTGTCGGCGCACTTGCGCTGCCTGCTGGACTGCGGGCTGGTGCAGGTCCGGGCGGTGGGCCGTTCGTCGGTGTACTCCCTGGCCGTCGAGGACGAGGTGCTCGACGTGCTCAGGGCGGCGGAGAAGCTGTTGGCCGCCACGGGTGACGCGGTATTGCTGTGCCCGCGCTACGGCAGGGAGGCACGCCGATGAGTGCGACGCCGGACGCTGACCTGAGGCCCATCGGCCGCCCGGTCGTGTCCCCTCAGCGGCGGGCTGAGTTGGGTCGGCGCGCGCAGTGGCTGGCCGGGGCGTCGGTGGCCTACAACGCGGTCGAGGCGACCGTGGCGATCGGCGCGGGGGCCGCGGCGTCGTCGATCGCGCTGGTCGGGTTCGGGTTGGACTCGATCGTGGAGATGTCCTCGGGGCTGATCATCCTGTGGCAGTTCCGCCACCGGCTGCCCGAGACGAGGGAGCGTCGGGCGCTGCGCCTGATCGCACTGTCGTTCTTCGCCCTCGCCGGCTATGTGACGGTCGAGTCGCTGCGCGCCCTGCTCGGCGGGCCGTCGGCTGAGTCATCCCCGGTGGGGATCGCGATCGCCGCCCTGTCGCTGATGATCATGCCCGTGCTGTCGTGGGCGCAACGACGCACCGGGCAGCAGCTCGGGTCGACCACCGTGGTGGCCGATTCCAAGCAGACATTGCTGTGCACCTACCTGTCCGGTGTGCTGCTCGTCGGGCTGGTGCTGAACTCCGCGCTGGGCTGGTGGTGGGCCGACCCGGTCGTGGGCCTGGTCGTGGCAGCATTGGCGGTCCGGGAGGGTCGGGAGGCCTGGCGCGGCGAGGCGTGCACCTGCATCCCCGTCCTCGATGGGGCAGCGGACACGGAGTGCGGATGCGCTGACGAGGGGTGCACGTCGTGAGCGGGCATGACCACGGCCATGGCCCGACGGTCAGCGCCGGGGGCATGCACCGCCGGCGGCTGCTGGCCGTGCTGGGCATCACGTCGGTAGTGCTGGTCGCCGAGCTGATCGGTGCGGCGGTGACCGGCAGCCTCGCGCTGCTGGCCGACGCCGGGCACATGTTCACCGACGTGGCCGGGATCCTGCTCGCGGTCCTGGCGGTGACGTTCGCGTCGCGCCCGGCCACCCCGGAGCGCACCTTCGGCTACTACCGGCTGGAGATCCTGGCAGCGGTGGTCAACGCGGTCCTGTTGTTCGGGATCGCGCTGTTCATCTTGTGGGAGGCGTGGCAGCGCTGGTCCAGCCCCCCGGAGGTGGCGGGCGGGCTGATGCTCGCGTTCGCAGTCGTCGGCCTGGTCGCCAACATCGTCGGCCTGCTCGTGCTGCGCGGCGGGGCCAAGGAGAGCCTCAACGTCAAGGGCGCCTACCTGGAGGTCCTCGGCGACCTCCTGGGCTCGGTGGCGGTCATCGTCGCCGCCGTGGTGATCGCCACCACCGGGTGGCTGCGAGCCGATGTGGTCGCCTCCGTGGCGGTCGCCCTGATGATCCTGCCCCGCACCTGGACCCTGTTGCGCGAGGCCGTCGATGTACTGCTCGAAGCCACCCCCCGCGGCGTCGACCTGGTCGAGGTCCGTCAACACATCCTCGACACCCCCGGCGTGCTCGGCGCGCACGACCTGCACGCCTGGACGATCACCTCCGGCCTGCCCGTCCTGTCAGTCCACGTCGTGGTCAGCGACCAGGCCCTCGCCGACGGCGGAGGTGGGCGGGTCCTGGATGCCCTGGGGGAGTGCCTGGCCGACCACTTCGACGTCGAGCACTGCACCTTCCAACTCGAACACACCGGCCACACCGAGCACGAGTTCCACGCCCACGCCTGAACTCCGCACCACCCGGGCGCGACGGCAGATCCACAACGAACCCGCCGAGGCACGGGGGAGCGGGGCCCGCCGGTCACCAGACCCCGCTCGATGGCTCGCTCCCGGCCTTTGCCTACCGGCGCCCTCCCGATCGGAGCACCGACCGGGAGGGCGCGGCCGTGGACGACCCTGCCCGTTGTTGACGTGCAGCACCCCGCGAACGCGAACGTCGACATCGGAGGCAGGGGTGCACACGTTGCGCCTCTGCGGCAGGGTTAGGTCGCCTCCTGACGATCCACGGGTCCCGAGAGTCGGGTCACCAGCTGATCCACCTCACCTGACACATCGGCTGAGTCCGAGCGGGTCAGGCCGGCGACCTGCACCCGGAACGGCGCTGCGCCGTCGGCCCTCTCCGGCTCCGGCACCGGCTCCAGGCGGACCCAGATCCGGCGGCGGCGCACGAACAGCGACAGGCTGAGCCCCACGATCGCGGTGATGGCGGCAACCAGGGCGAGGCCCTTGCCGGGGTCGCGGGCGATCCGGAAGGATGCCCACCGGTCGAGGGCGACGAACTCCACGGTGCCTTGGCCGTCGGGGAACGTCCAGGACTCCCCGGGCCGCAAGGCGGTCAACCCGATTTGGTCGAGGCCGTCGGTGTCCAAGGTGAACACATTCCTCGGCGTCCCGGCGTCCAGGCCGAGATCGCCGGTCCAGGCCGAGAGGAACACGGCCGGATCGTCCGGCGCGGGGAAGGTGGAGTAAGGCCCCCGCACCTGGTCGAGGGCCGCCGTAGGTGCGAATAGCGCCTTCAGCCCGAGCTGGGGCTGTCCGTCAGGGGCCTTCACGACGCCCGTGGAGGCGAAGTTGCCGTCCTGGGGCAGGAACACGACGGTGTCGTCGAAGACCACCCGGCCGGTCGAGTCCGTGAGCCGCAGGCGCGGGGCGTAGCCATGGCCGAGCAGGAACACCTTTGCCCCGTCGACGCGCAGCGGGGAGTTCACCGAGACGACCCGCTGCTCGACCGGCGCCCCGGGCTCGGCTCTGTACTGGAATGTGGCGGCGAACGAGCGCGGCGCCCCGCGCTGGGATCCCTGCCGCTCGAAGGTGGCATCGAAATCGCTCATCGTGAAGGCGAAGGGCGGCAACCGGTCCGGGTCGGCCAGGCGACCAGGCGAGAAGGAGTCGTACTGGGTCAGGGTGTTGGCGAAGCCGTTGCCCTCCCGCACGATGACCGTTCCCTTCCAACCGAACAGCGCCCCAATGGCGACACCGATCAGCACCAGCAGCAGCGCGACGTGGAACAGCAGGTTGCCAGTCTCCCGGGTGAAACCCTTCTCGGCAGCCAGCGACCCCTCGGCGCGGGTCACCCGCCATCGGTCGGCCCGCAACGCCGCCGCAGCGGTGGCCAGGATGTCGGGGTCGTCGGTGGTCCACGTCCGGGATCCGGGCAATCGGTCGAGGCGTCGTGGTGCCGGCGGGGTCGGGGCCCGCATGGAACGCCAATGCACAGCGATCCGAGGTAGCACGCAGCCGACCAGGGACAGGAACAGCAGGATGTAGATCGCCGCGAACCAGGCTGAGGCGAACACGTCGAACAGGCCGAGCCGGTCGAGCACGGTTGCGGGACCCGGGTTGGCCTCGATCCAGGCGTTGACGGCCAGCGGGTCGCTGGGGCGCTGGGGCAGGACGCTGCCCGGGATGGCCGCCAGGGCGAGCAGCAGCAGCAGGAACAACGCCGTGCGCATGCTGGTCAGCTGCCTCCACACCCAGCGCAGCCACCCGACCGGACCAAGCCGGGGTCCTGTGGCCCGCCTGCGCCGAGATGAACCCCAGTCGGAGGTCAGCGCCAACTGTTCGTCCAGGGTCGAGCCGTCCAGGACGTCCCGACCGGCGGCGGGGTCGTCCGGCTGCGTACCCTCGGATTCCCTGGCGGGGGTTTCGGGCCCCTGGGGACCGATCTCCTCAGGGTGATCGTGGATCCCGAGGTCGGTGCTCACAGTGGCACCACGAGGGGTGCCCAGGCAGGGACCGCCGGGAGCATCACGACTCCTCGGCCAGGATCGGCTCGATCATGCCGAGCAGGCGCGAGCGGTCCACCTCACCGATAGCCCGACCCGCGACCCGACCCTTACGGTCGATCACGATCGTCGAGGGGATGGCCGCCGGCGGCAGCGTCTCGTGGAACAGCAGCTGCCGGCTGCCATCGGTGTCGACCACGCTGGGGTAGGTCAGGGCGAACCGGTCCACGAACGCCTCAGCGGCGGCCTGCGAGTCCCGGGTGTTCAGCCCGACGAACTGCACCCCCTTGCTATTCACGTCGGTCCAGACCTGCTGCAGGTCGTCGGCCTCGGCCCGGCAGGGGGCGCACCAGGACGCCCAGACATTGAGCACGACCACCTCCCCGAGTTGGTCTGCCAGGGAGAACAGCTCGCCGTCCAGCGTGGTGCCGGTAAGGTCCGGGGCGGCCAAGCGCTCGGACTCCGCGAGGATCGTGGTGGCCCCGTCCCCGGACACGTAGCCCTGCTCGGCGACCTTTCCCGAGACGGACTCCCCGGCCCCGACCCGATCGGCGCACCCAGCCGCCAGCACCGTGAGCGCGGCCAGGGCGGCCGCCCGCAGCAGCAGGGTGCGACCCGGCATCGGGCCCCCTTGGCCTTCGAGGCCAAGCCGGCCACGTCGGCGACCGGCTCGGTGTGGGACACCGCGCCGAAGCTGTCGACCTCGAACGTGATCGACGTCAGCGACGTCAGCGAGCACTGGTGCCTGCGGGAGCTGGGGGATGCCCCGCAACCTCATGTGGCCGCGTGCCTCATCGCGTGCCAGCCGCACCGCCCGGCGCATCCGGGCGGCGATCTCGGGGTGGGGCTCGCCCCATGATGACCGCACTGGGTTCCATCGGTGCCGTCGGGACCTGCGCTGCCTGAACGCTCGATCGCCGACACGCTCGCCCTCGAAGGAGTTGTCGGCTTCGACGAGTTCGGCATCGGTTCCGATCGCCATTGCGACGGCCGTCGCGGTCGCCACAGCGGTCTCCTGAAGCGGGGAGGCCGTGACCACGGTGCCGTCCGGACCCGCCACCGCCTTGGTGGCACGCCCAGCCACCTTCTGGCCGACATCGGACAGGTGAAAATCCGGCAGTCGCGTGGTCATTGGTGGGCCAGTTCCACTTCGACGACGCGAAGACGAAGGCCCGCCCGGCGGCGGTTGGCTCAGTCGCGTTGTGCGCATCTCCTGGGCTACTTGGCCAGCAGTTGCTGCATGGTGGTGATCTCGGTGGTCTGGCCGGCGATGATGGCGTCGGCCAGTTCCTGGACCGCCGGGTTCGTGGTCGTGTCGGCGACTTGCTGTGCCATGGCGATGGCGCCTTGGTGGTGGGCGGTCATCATCTGCAGCCACATGGTGTCGAAGTCGGCCCCGGCGGCCGCACCGAGGTTGTCCATTTCTTGGGCCGACATCATCCCGGCCACATTCATGCCGCCCATGTCCATGTCGCCGTGGTCCATTCCGCCGTCGGTGGTGCCCTCCATCTCGATCGGGGCACCCCACCCGGCTAGCCACTGGGACATCATCGAGATCTCCGGGTCTTGGGCGGCCTTGATCTGGGCGGCCAGTGCCTTGACCTCGGCGGAGGTGGCGTTGGTGGCGGCCAGGTCGGCCATCTGGATGGCTTGTTGGTGGTGCGGGATCATCAACTGGGCGAACGCGATGTCGGTGTCGCTGCCCGGACTGACCGAGGCGGCTCCGTTCATCATCCCGGCGCCTGCCGTCGGGCTGCTTGGCGCGGTCGCGGTGCCGTCTGACGTGGAGGCGCAGCCGGTCAGGGCGGCGGCCAGGGCCAGGCCCGCGGTGGCCATGAGGATGGGTCGTGTGCGCATTGGGTCGTCTCCTTGAAGTGGCGGCGCCGAGGGTGTCCCGGCCCAGCGGGTGGTGGGTCAGGTGGTGTAGTCCAGGCGGGTCATCATCCCGGCCTCGGCGTGGTAGGCGTTGTGGCAGTGGATCATCCAGGTGCCGGGGTTGGTGGCCGCGAAGTCGACGCCGACCGCGCCCATCGGGGGCACTAGGACGGTGTCCTTGCGGGGCCCGTTGCCCCCGGCGAGGCCGAGTTGGAACGTGTGGCCGTGCAGGTGGATCGGGTGGGTCATCATCGAGTGGTTGGTGATCCGCAGCCGCCCCGCCTGCCCGGCGCGGATGGTCAGCGGGACGGTCTGGTCGTAGGTGCGCCCGTTGATCTTCCACACATAGGGGCCCATCGACCCGGACAGGGCCAACGGCTGCACCGAGTCCGGCTCCCGGGCGGGCAGCCCGGCGCCGGGGGCCACGATCAGCGCGTCGACGGTCAGCGGGTAGGAATCGAGCTCGGCCGGGCGGTACCCCGGGTCGGGGACCGCACCGGGCCCGGTGCGGATCAGCGCCCGGGCCTGCCCGTCCTTGCCGACCGGGTGCGCGACCAGTGGGAACACACCGTCGGCCAGGGTGATGGTGGCGTCGTAGCGCTCACCCATCCCGATCCGCAGTGCTTTGGCGGTGACTGGGTTCAGGGGGTAGCCATCGGTGTGGGTCACGGTGAGGTCGTGGCCGGCCAGGGCGACGTCGAAGATGGTGTCTGCGCCGGCGTTGATGATCCGCAGCCGCACCTTCTGGCCCGGTGTGGCGGCCAGCACATCCGGGTCGTTGGCCGGGTGCCCGTTGATCAGGAACAGCGGGTAGGTGACGTCGCCACTGTCGGCTCCCATCATCATGCCGCCCATCCCACCCATCATGGATCCGTCTGCCCCGGCGGATCGGAGGGCGGCGAGGATCTGCTCGGGGCTGGGCCCGACGCCGTCGGTCCAGTCATCGAGGACCAGGACCCATTCGTGGTCGTAGTTCCCGGGCTCGTCGGGGTCGTCGATGATGAATGGGGCGTACAGGCCGCGGTCCAGCTGTAGGCCGGTGTGCGGGTGGAACCAGTGCGTTCCGGGGTCGGGGACGACGAAGTCGAACGCGAACGTGCCCCCCGGTGGGACCTCGGGGGTGGTCACCCCGGGAACACCGTCCATGTCGTTGCGGATCGCCAGCCCATGCCAATGCACGGACGTGGGCTCGGGCAGGTTGTTGGTGAACGCGACGGTGACCCGGTCCCCGGCGGTGGCCCGCAGCGGGGTGCCGGGGATGGTGTCGCCGTAGGCCCAGGTCTTCACGACCCGTCCGCCGAGGTCGACCTGCACCGGGCGGGCGGTGAGGGTGAAGTCGCGGACCGTACCAGTGGTCGGTCGCGCGCTGGGAAGAGACCGGGCGGTGGTGGGGGAGGCCCCCGGGGAGCCGCCGAGGCCGCAGGCGGGCAATCCCGCGACCGCGCCCACACCCAGGGCGCCGCCCAGCAGCTGGCGGCGGGAGAGCCTCAACTCGGTCACGGTAGTCGACCCCTCGGATGGTGGCGGGCGCCCTGATCGGCGACCGCATCGAGGGTTCCAGTGTGCGGTGCGGCCGACTGAGGTATGCCTCACTTTCTACGAAGATTCGATGAAGAAGCCTCGCGGTCGGCGGCCCTTCATCGGATCTTCGTACAGTCGATCGGAGAACCACATCTGCCCAGGTCACCCTGATCTCAGGTATCGAGGCTGGTTGGGAGGTGATCGACCATGATGGGCTGGGCTGGCGGGATCTTCGGCGAGGGTGGTGCCGTGCTGGTCGTTGGGTGCCTGGTCGGGATGGGACTGCTGATGTGGCTGCTGTTCCGGCTGACCGGGGACTCTTCTGCGCGGGTCGGCGTGCAGCCGCCCCGCCAGGCTCTGGATCAGCTGTTCTCAGAAGGGTTCATCGACGCGGACGCGTACGCGCAAGCGCGGCTGCGGATCGACGACCACCCGCCGAGCGTGCCTGGTTCGGGTAGCGTCGCCCCGTGACCAGCGACCCGCCGACAGCGACCGTGCGGGTCCTGGTCGTTGATGACGAGGTGCCGCTGGCCGGGGTGGTGGCCTCCTACCTGCTGCGGGAGGGATACACCGTCGAGCAGGCCCACGACGGGCCGGCGGCGGTGGCAGCCGCCCGCACCCATAACCCGGACCTGATCGTGTTGGACGTGATGCTGCCCGGGTTCGACGGGATCGAGGTCTGCCGGCAGGTCCGCACCTTCACCGACGCGTACATCATCATGCTCACGGCCCGCGACGAGGAGATCGACAAGGTCGTGGCCCTGTCCACCGGGGCTGATGACTACCTGGTCAAGCCGTTCTCCCCACGGGAGCTGATCGCCCGGGTCAAGGCCATGCTGCGCCGCCCCCGCGGCCCGGCGGCGTCTGCTCCTGGTGCGGCGGTCGAACCGGAACCGGCCCTGACGTTTGCCGACCTGGCACTGGATTCAGCTGCCCGGGTCGTTTTGCAGGGCGGGGTCCCGGTGGAGCTGACCCGGACCGAATTCGACCTGCTTCAGGCCCTGATCGTGTCCCCGCGGGCGGTGCTGTCCCGTCGGCAGCTCACCGATGAGGTGTGGGGATCGGACTGGTTCGGCGACGACCAGATCGTCGACGTGCACATCGGGCACCTGCGCCGCAAACTCGCCGACGACGCCACCAGCCCCCGGTACCTGCGCACCGTGCGCGGCGTCGGCTACGGCATGGTCCTGGCCTGATGCGCCTGCCCCAAGGCTTGGTGACCCGGCTGCTGATCGCCCAACTCGCCGTCGTCGGCGTGGCCGGGCTGGCCCTGATCGCGACCGCCGCCCTGGTCGGGCCCAAACTGTTCACCGAACACCTACGGCACACCGGCGAAAGCTCACCGGTGGTCATCCAGCATGCCGAGGAGGCGTTCGCGTCCTCGTTCGCCATCGCCTTGGCGGTGTCGCTGCTGATGGCCCTGATCACCGCGGGCCTGGTGGCCCTGCTGGTCGTGCGCCGGATCGCGGCCAGTGTCACCGACCTTGCTGATGCCGCCGACGCGATCGCCGCCGGTGATTACGCGGTGACAGTCCCCAGCGGTGGGTTCGGCACCGAGATGACCCGCCTGTCCGCCGCGTTCGCCCGGATGGCCCGCCGGCTGGCCGACATCGAGACCGCCCGCACGGGGATGCTGGCTGACCTGTCCCATGAGCTGCGCACCCCGCTGGCCACCCTCGAGGCCTACATCGACGGGATGGAGGACCAGGTCGTGCCCACCGAGCCGGCCTCGTATGCGGTGATGCGCGACCAGGTGGGGCGGCTGCGTCGGCTGGCCGTTGACGTCCGTGAGGCCAGCGCCGCGGAGGAGCACGCCCTGTCGCTGCATCCCGAGCCGGTTGACCTCGGGGACCTGGCCCGCAGCGCGGTCGAGTTCGCCCGCCCCAGCTACCAAGCCAAGGGTGTCGAGCTGTCCCTGGCGGGCAGGAGCCCGGGCCTCATTGAGGCGGACGCCGCCCGGCTGCAGCAGGTGCTGGGCAACCTGCTGGCCAATGCGCTGCGTCACACCCCTCCCGGCGGGCGGGTCACCGTCAGGGTGAGCGCGGCACAGGCACACCTCGTGCGCATCGAGGTCGCTGACACGGGGGAGGGGATCCCGGGCGATCAGTTGGAGGCGATCTTCACCCGGTTCCACCGCGCCGACCAATCTCGGACCAGCCACGACGGCAGCGGCGCGGGCCTGGGGTTGACGATCGCCCGGGCGATCGTCGCCGGCCACGGGGGAACACTGATCGCCGCAAGCGGGGGACCCGGGACCGGGTCCACATTCACCGTCACCCTGCCCACCATCACCTGAGGGGCAGATGCTCGTCGCCCTCGGTTGACGCCGCGGACGCCCCACGTCGCCCGCGGGTTCCGCGCGGGAAACTTCATCGGACCTTCGTCGTTTCTCCGGTCGGCCTCCATCCGGGCTGCCGACACTGGTGAGTATGGAACGCAGTGGCTCTGCCCTCATCGACCCTCGCCCGGCGGCGGTCACCATCGTGGTCTCGTCGGGATGCCATTTCTGCCGTGATGCCGAGGATGTGCTCGATGAGCTCGGCCAGGAGTTCCCCCTGGTGGTGACCCGGGTCGACCTGCGCAGCCCGGCGGGGATGGACCTGGCCCAGAGCCACGGGGCCGCGATGAGCCCACTGGTGCTCCTCGACGGGGTGTTCGTGTCCGCCGGGAGGCTGCCCCGCAACAAGATCCGCAAGATGTTGGCCCAGCGGGCCGACCGTGTCGTGTCGGTGCCCCGGTGAACGACCTGCTGACCACGGGGTCGGTCCTGGCGGCGTTCTTCGCCGGCGGGGTGGCCCTGTTCGCTCCGTGCTGCATCGTGTTCCTGGCCCCCAGCTACCTGGCCGTGGCGGTGAAGAACCGCCGCTGGCGGCTGCTGCCGCTCACGTTCGTCTTCGCCGCAGGGCTGGGCGCGGTGCTGATCCCGATCACCCTCGGCATGAGTCTGTTGGCCGGGGCGATCGCGCAGTACCACCGCCTGCTCTACACCGCTGGCGGGGTGCTGATGCTGCTGCTCGCGGGCTGGTCGCTGACCGGTCGGATGTGGAGCCTGCCCTCGTTCCTGCGCGCCCCGGACACCCGCCGCGGCGACTCGGCCAGCTTCTTCGCCCTGGGGGTGTTCTCCGGGGTGGCGTCCGCGTGCTGCGCACCGGTCCTGGTCGGGGTGATGACCCTGTCCGCGTTGTCCGGCTCGGTGCTCGGGGGGTTCACCCTGGGGCTGGCCTACGTGTTCGGGATGGTGTTCCCGCTGCTGGTGATGGCCCTGCTGTGGGACCGGTACAACCTCGGGGAGCGCCGTTTCCTGCAGGCCCGACCCGTCACCGTCACCCTGCCCCGGGGTCGGCGGATCCACACCAACACGATCAACGTCGGCGTGGCGATCGCGTTCACGGTGATGGGCCTGTTCGTGTTGAACCTGGCCAGCTCCGCGGCGATGACCGGTGGTCCCGGGTTCCAGGTCGCGGTCGGCACGGGCCTGGCCGCGGTGTTCCAGCAGATCGAGATCTGGACCGCGCCGGTCCCTGAGCCGATCCTCGGTGCTGCCCTGCTCGGGTTGGCGGGGGTGTTCATCTGGGGCACCCTGCACCGGCGCACCACCCTCACAGACGATGTCGACCCGGGCCTGGCAGTCGGGCTGCCGGTCGGGGGCACCGAGGTCGGCAGCGCATCCCAGGGCAGCTGCCACGAGCCGGAGGCGACCGCGCCGTCCTGCCACGACACGACCCACACACCCGGCCCCACGATCAAGGAGCTCCTCCCGTGACCGACCGCACCGCCGCCCATCAGAAGGATGCCGAGCGCCGCCACCACCTGGGCGAGATCCAGGAGGACCAGGCCCGCGCGGCACGCAAGCGCCGGGCCCTCTCCTTGGCGGCTTGGGCTGTGGGCCTGGTCCTGGTTGCCGGGATCATCGCCGCCGGACTGCTGTCCAGCAAACCCCAGGACCGGACTGCCGGCATCCCCACACCGGCCCCGACGTTCACCCTGACCGACACCACTGGGGACCGTGTCGACCTGGCCGGGTTCCGTGGGCGCAACGTCATCCTGTACTTCAGTGAGGGCGCGGGCTGCCAGTCCTGCCTGCTGCAGATGGCCCAGATCGAGAACAAGCAAGCAGAATTCGATGCGGCCAACATCACGGTGCTGCCGATCGTGATGAACACCAAGGACCAGATCACCGCGGATATGGCCGCCAACAACGTCCAGACCCCGTTCCTGCTCGATGACGGCACCGTGTCCACCGAGTACGGCACCATCGGCCGGGGGATGCACGCCGGGCTGCCCGGGCACAGCTTCGTGGTCATCGACACCAACGGCATGCAGCGCTGGTACGGCGAGTACCCCTCGATGTGGTTGGAACCCGCCGACCTGCTGGCCAAGGCCCAAGCCGCGCTGTCCAGCTGACCCCCGGCCCGCCGCCGGGCCACCACCGACCCTCGGAGGGCACATGACCAGCGACCACACCCGCACCTACACCGTCGCGGGCATGGAATGCGGGCACTGCGTGAGCATCATCGCCTCAGCCGTTCGCCAACTCGACGGCGTGACCACGACCGCGGTCGACCGACCGCTGGGCACCGTCACCGTGCACGGCGACGACCTCGACGACCAGGCGATCCGGGCCTCCATCCTCGAGGCCGGCTACACGGTCCGGGCCTAACCCGGGTGACCGACGACCCGGCGCCGGGGACCGAAATGACCGGTGCCCCGAAGCCCGGGGCTTCGGCCAGCATGCGGTTGCGGGTGGACCGGGCCGACGGCCACCGGGTGCTGACCTGGTTGGCCCCGCTCGGTGTGGTCGCGGGTGTGAGCCTGGCCGTCGTGGGGCTGCCAGCTGCGGGCCTGCATGGCCCGCTGCACTACCTGGGCGTCATGGACCCGCTGTGCGGAGCCACCCGCGGGGTTCGCCTGGCCTTCCTCGGCGACCTGGCCGGCGCCTGGCGGTACAACCCGGCAGCCATCCCGCTCGCCGCCGGCGCGGTGTTCATGGTCACCCGCGGCCTCCTCGGCTGGGTGACCGGGCGGTGGATCAACGTCGAGCTCAGGTGGACCCCGACCACCCGAACACTGATCGCGATACTCATCGTGGCCCTGTGGGTCAACCAACAGGGGAACGCCCCCCTACTGCTCACCCGGGCCTGACCACGACACCCCGGTTGGCGAGGCTTCAGCGAACCTTCGTACAGACCACGTCGAGTCCACACCCGGGCCGCCTACCGTGGAACCAGTCGACGAACCGCGTCGGCACTCGATCGGGCCACCAGCCCCGAAGCCCAGGAGCACACCATGGCGCACGGCAACCACCTCAAGCAGATGCTCATCATCGGCGGGATCCTCCTCGTGGGCCTGCTGGCCTTCGGCGTCCCCACCGGATCAGCGTTGATCACGGCTGCCGTCCTGGCCTGCCCGATCGGGATGGCCGCGATGATGTTCTTCATGATGCGCGGCACCCAGGGCCACGGCGCCGACCACACCAGCTCGCACCTGCCCACCACCGCTCCGGCCCCGGTGCGCATACCGGTCGGACCCCAGGAGTAGCCAGTACGACCCAGGCGAGGTGACCGATGGACGGAATGGCTGATGTGTCCACCCGGTTGAACCGGGTGGCGGGCCAGGTCCACGGCGTGGCGCGGATGGTGCGCGAGGAGGCACCCTGCGCCGAGGTCCTCACCCAAGTCGCGGCCACCCGCGGCGCACTGCGCGCAGTCGCCCTAGAACTTCTGGCCCGACATCTGAACCAGCTCGTCGAACAGGCCCATGCCCGCGGCGGTCAGCTCGACCCCGGCGCGCTAGCTGACGTCGAACAGGCCATTGCCCGGCTGACCCGCACCTGAGAACAGCGAGTCCCGACACCCAGACGGAGAGTCCCATGGCAGGCACCAATTCCCCTTCAACGGTCACCCTCAAGGTAGGTGGGCTGATGTGGGCCTCCTCCGACGCGGTGATCGACGCAACCCTGGGGCGCCGGCCCGGCGTCGTGGCTGTGCAGGCCAACGCCCACGCGGGAACCGCGACCGTCTCCTTCGACCCGGCGCAGACCTCCGTCGCGGACTTGGCTGGCTGGATCCGCGACTGCGGGTTCCATTGCGCGGGGGCCTCCGTGCCCGACCACGTGTGCGACCCGATGGCCGAACCGGAGCACCCGGGTCACACCGGCATGGACCACACCGGTCACTCAGGTCCCATGGGCGTGGACCACCCCCGGCCCAGCGAACCCACCGGGCACGCTGGGATGGATCACACCGAACGCGGGGAGCCCCAGGGCGGGGAGCACGGCAGTCACGGTGCGGCGTCCACGGTCGCGGGGACACCGCAGGAGGTGATGGGTCACGGGGGGCATCACGCCGGGATGTCGATGGACGACATGGTCGCCGACATGCGCAACCGGTTCCTGGTCGCTGCGGTCCTGTCGGTGCCGATCCTGCTGTACTCCCCGATCGGCCGCGAGGTCCTCGGGTTCACCGCCCCGGCCCCGTTCGGGTTGCGCGATGACGTGTTCGCGCTGCTGTTGAGCCTGCCGGTGATGGCCTACTCGGCGTGGATCTTCTTCGACGGCGCCTACCGGGCGCTGCGCGCCCGGACCCTGGACATGATGGTCCTGGTCGCCGTCGGGGTGGGCGCCGGCTGGCTGTACTCCTTCGGCGTGACCCTAACCGGTGGCGGGGAGGTGTTCTACGAGGCCGCGACCGTGCTGACCGCGTTCGTCCTGCTCGGGCATTGGTTCGAGATGCGGGCCCGGGGTGGGGCCAACGACGCCATCCGCACGTTGCTGGAACTCGCGCCCCCGATGGCCGTGGTGCTGCGTGACGGTGCCGAGGTCGAGGTCCCCACCGCCGAAGTGCAGGTCGATGACCTGGTGCTGGTCCGGCCCGGGGCGAAGGTCCCGGTCGACGGGCTGGTGGAGTCCGGGGAGTCCGAGGTGGATGAGTCGATGGTCACCGGGGAGAGCCTGCCGGTGACCAAGGGCCCCGGGTCCGCGGTGATCGGGGCCTCGGTGAACACCACCGGCACGTTGCGGGTGCGGGCTACCAAGGTGGGGGCCGACACTGCGCTGGCCCAGATCGTGGCCCTGGTCCAGGCCGCGCAGAACTCCAAGGCCCCCGGGCAGCGGCTGGCCGACCGGGCCGCGTTCTGGTTGGTCCTCGTGGCCCTGATCGGCGGGGCACTGACCTTCGCCGCCTGGCTGGCCACCGGAGCGACCGTCGAGACGGCGCTGCTGTTCGCGATCACGGTTGTGGTGATCACCTGCCCCGACGCACTGGGCCTGGCCACGCCGACCGCGATCATGGTCGGCACCGGGCTCGGCGCCAAGCGTGGGGTGCTGTTCAAGAACGCCACCGCCCTGGAGAACTCCGCCCGGATCGACACGGTCGTGATGGACAAGACCGGCACCCTGACCAAGGGTGAGCCCGAGGTCACCGACGTCATCGTCGACGGCATGGACGCCTCCGAGCTGCTGCCCCTGATGGCCGCCGTCGAACGGGAGTCCGAGCACCCCCTGGCCGCCGCCGTGGTCCGCTACGCCGAGCAACACGGGGCTCAGCTCCTGCCGGCCACCGGGTTCCGCAACGTTCCCGGTCGTGGTGCTGGTGCTCAGGTCGACGGCCGGCGGGTCCTGGTCGGCACCAGCAAGCTGATGGCCGACGAGTCCGTCATCGTCGACGCACTGATCGGCCGGCGTGACGAGCTGGCCGCGGCCGGGCGCACCTCGGTGCTGGTTGCCGTCGACGGGCGGGCGGTCGCGGTGATCGCCCTGGCTGATGCGGCCCGGGAGACCGCCCCCGCGGCGGTCGCTGCACTGCACCAGGCCGGGGTTCAGGTGGTGATGCTCACCGGGGACAATCAGGCCACCGCTCAGCGGATCGCCGACCAGTTGGGCATCGACACCGTGATCGCCGAGGTGCTGCCCGCGGACAAGGCCACCAAGGTCGCTGAGCTGCAGGCAGCCGGGCGGCGGGTGGCCATGGTCGGCGACGGCGTCAACGACGCCCCTGCCCTGGCCCAGGCCGATGTCGGCATCGCCATCGGCGCCGGCACCGATGTCGCGATCGAGACCGCGGACGTGGTCCTGATGCGCTCGGACCCCCTCGACGTCCCCGTGGCACTGACGGTCGGGCGGGGAACGCTGCGCAAGATGCGGCAGAACCTGGGCTGGGCCATCGGGTACAACGCCATCGCCCTGCCGGTCGCCGCCGGGGTGTTCTACCCCGGGTTCGGTCTGATGCTGCGCCCCGAGATCGCCGCCCTGACCATGTCCGGCTCCAGCCTCATCGTCGCGGTCAACGCCCTCATGCTCAAACGCCTGCACCTGCCCGAACAGCCCGCCACCTCTGGGCGACCAGCCCCGCATGCCCCAGCACCCGGGAACCCGGCGGAACCTGCCCCACCATCGGCTGTCAGTTCACATCCTGGACATGGGAGCACCTGATGGATCCCGAGACCCAGGGTCGCTACATCCCGGCGCTGTACTTCCACCGGTTGACCCCGCTCTACGACCCGCTGCTCAGGTGGGGCATGCGGGAACACGCGCTCAAGACCGCCCTGATCGAGCAAGCCCGCATTGAGGCGGGCATGCGCGTGCTCGACTTGGGGTGCGGCACGGGAACGCTGACCATCATGGCCACGCGGGCCCACCCCGGCGCAAGCTTCACCGGGCTGGACGGCGACCCGGGAGTGCTGAGCATTGCAGCCCGCAAGGCACCCGGATCCGGCGTCAGCTGGCAGCTGGGCGTCGCGGGGGACCTCCCGTTCCCGGACGCCCACTTCGATCGGGTCCTCACCAGCCTGGTCATCCACCACCTGGACCGCGCCGACAAACAGCACGCCTTCCGCGAGGCCCGCCGCGTCCTCACAAGCAGCGGTCAACTGATCGTCCTGGACTTCACCGCCCCATGGTCGGTGATCACCGGCCTCCAGGCTGGGGTGCTGCGACACCTGGAACGCGCGGTCGACAACGTCGCCGGCCGGCTCCCCGGGTTCATGACCCAGGCCGGATTCGACACGGTCGACGAGGTGGGGCGGTACTCCACCGCATTCGGCCCCGTGGCCATCTGGCGGGCGCAACCCGTTCCCTGACCAGGTTGGGTAACCACCGCCACCGCGGCTGCGCCGCAGGAACAGGGCTGCAGCCGCCTGCGCCTGCACGGCGAGCCCGACGAGCGCCCCTACTGCGACTATTGAGGGCCATGCGCCCAAGCGCACACCAGGGGCGCGCACCTGCAGGACCGGGGCGTAGGCGGTCGCGCCGCCCCGATGCTCTGGGTAGCGGCTCCCGGCGGGAACCGACCTGGTAAGCCCCCTGAGCACTGACTTGCCACTGGCCCTCTCTGACTCCGCTGACCCTTGTGGTGACGGCCACCCGTCCGCTGCCCGCCGGCACGGGGTCGACCACGGCGGTGGCCTCGAAGCGGTCTCCGGCAGCAGGGCTGCTGGTTCCATCGACCGCCCGCCCGGAGAATCGGACCTCCAGCCGAGCAGGTGGGCCGTCTGCGGGCGCCTCGGCCCAGTAGGTCAGGCCAATTGCCTGCGGGTCCGCGTCGGATAGGACCCATAGGGGCCCGCGTCCCATGTCGGTGAATCCGGGCCGATCCGGCTTGCCCGTCGGTGTGAGCGCTCAAGCACGGATCGTTGCGTGGCAAGTGTTCGCTGCATCACCGGGTGTCGCCGCGGAGCGCGGCCTGACGCGGGGACTGCTCGATCGGCGGCTCGTTGGGTTCAGGTGTTGATCTCGGCGAGCATTTCCCCTGTCGGGTGCTCCGATCCGCCGGGGGGTTCCAGGGTGATCATCCACTTCTCGACGCCGGCAGCCCCGCCTTGGAGGAGGGCTGCGAGGTGCCCGTCGTCGGCGGGGGTGAATACCCCGGCGGAGACCATCTGGCCGTCTGCGGTCACGCTCCACATCTGGTAGACCATCTCTCCGGCCGGAGTGGGCAGCTCGGAGGCCAGGAACACTGCCTTGTCCATCTCCTGACTCATCACCACCCGGGACGCTGTGCCCATGAAGTCCACGGGCAGCACACGCGCATCGGCCGCAGCAGCGACCGTGACCACGGCGGCCATGTCCCCCCCGTTGCCCGACGCTGACGCGCTTGGTCCCGGCTGCCGCCCGAGGCTGAACCCGCTGGCGAACAGCACCGCGCCAGCTGCCGCAGCGGCCATCCATGGAGCAAGGCGTCGCCGGGCAGGAACCAGGGGGGTGTCGGTCGGGCGGGCTGTGGGGGCCGGGGGGGTGATGAGGCTTGTCGCCGGCAGGTGAGCACCATCGGGGTGACCCAAGGTGCGCGCCCTTTCCACGACCGCGTCCGCGAGGGAGCCCGGGGGGTCCACGGGGTGGGCGTCTGCGAGGGCGCCGAGCACTTCACGGAAGTCGGCGGCCTCGTCGCGGCACTCGCTGCAGGCGGCGAGGTGTTCCTCGAATGCGGTTCGCTCCTGGGGGTCGAGGGCATCGGTGCAGTAAGCACCCAGCAGGTCGTGGATGTCGTTCACAGGTCGCCCTCCAACTGTGTGCCTCGCAGGGACTCCGGAGCGTCACGGGTGCGGGTCCTGGCAGTGGCCAGGGGGATGTCGAAGGATTCGGCCACCCGATGTCCCTGATGCCGCCGAGGAGCGTCAACCCGAGCCGTCGGACGCGCACCGTCAGCGGTGGCGGCGAGCAGGAGGTCCGGGCCTGCTGGAATAGCGCGGTCCATGTCCTGGTGCCCGTCGTCTGGGGACCCGTCCAGCGGGATTTGTTGAAGGGGGTTCGCAGCCCTCCCGGCTCTGGATTGGTGGGCTCGCGCGCAATGGTGGCTGAAACTGCGGTCCAGCCGAAGGTCCATGGGGAAGGCCGACATCCCCACCTCGCGGTCCAGGGTCAGCGTGGAGCCTGGCGCAAGTCCCGCACATAGCTCGAACAGGGCGCCCCCGGCGCTGGGGCGATGCGAACATGTGCTGCTCGCCGGGTCCTGAGGTGCGCGGATCTTCATCGCATCTTCATCCGATCTCCGGGATGTCCACATACGGGTTTTGTAGTGTCGAATCGAGCCGGGACACCCGTCCTCCCCCGTTCGGTCGTCCCGGCGACAACGTTGCACTCGGCCTCCGGCCGACCCAAGGCAGGGACCACCAGATGAATACAAGTACCTACTCCGTGACCGGGATGACGTGCGGGCATTGCGTCGCAGCGGTGACCCAGGAACTGTCCGGGCTGCCCGGTGTCACCGAGGTGGCCATCGATCTGGTCCCCGAGGGGCTCTCCACGGTGACTGTGTCCAGCGCGGGACCGTTGGCTGAGGATGCGGTGCGGGCCGCCGTTGACGAGGCCGGCTACGCGCTGGCCGGAGCAGCGCACGGATCATGACCGAAGCCGTACCGGCCGGGGGCAGCGCACTGGACCTGGTGATCGGGGGGATGACCTGTGCGTCGTGCGCGATGCGGATCGAGAAGAAGCTCAACCGGATGCCCGGAGTCACCGCCACGGTCAACTACGCCACCGAGAAGGCGCACCTGGTTCTCCCCGAAGGCGTGCCGGTCGAGGAGGCCATCGCCACCGTCGAGGCCACCGGATACACCGCCCGGGTCCCGGACCCGCCGAACATGCCCACACTCCCGGGCGGCGACGCTGACCAGTCAGGTCAGCGCGACCCGGAGCTGGACTCGCTGCGCCAGCGGCTGGTCATCTCCACCGCGTTGACTGTTCCGGTGGTGGCAATGGCGATGATCCCGGCGTTGCAGTTCGAGTATTGGCAGTGGGCGTCGTTGACGCTGGCTGCACCGGTGGTGGTGTGGGGTGCGTGGCCGTTCCACCGGGCGGCGGTGACCAACCTGCGCCACGGCGCGGCGACGATGGATACCTTGATCAGTGTGGGGGTCAGCGCTGCGTTCCTGTGGTCGTTGTGGGCGTTGTTCCTCGGGGGTGCCGGGATGCCGGGGATGACGATGACGTTCAGCTTGATGCCGGCAGCCGGTGACGACGTGCCGCACCTCTACCTGGAGGTCGCCGCGGCGGTCACCGTGTTCATCCTGCTGGGCCGCTATCTGGAGGCCCGCGCGAAGCGCAGCTCCGGGGCCGCGTTGCGGGCGCTGTTGAACATGGGAGCCAAGGACGTGGCTGTGTTGCGCGGCGGGGTCGAGGTCCGGATCCCGATCGCTGACCTGGTGGTGGGGGAGACGTTCGTGGTCCGCCCGGGGGAGAAGGTTGCCACCGATGGGGAGGTCCTCGAGGGCGCCTCAGCGGTGGACGCCTCGATGCTGACCGGGGAACCGGTCCCGGTCGAGGTCGGACCCGGGGACCCAGTGGTCGGGGCCACGATCAACGCCGGCGGTCGGCTGCTGGTCCGCGCGACCCGAGTCGGTGCGGACACCCAGCTGGCGCAGATGGCCAGGCTGGTCGAGGCAGCCCAGTCGGGCAAGGCCCCGGTGCAGCGGCTGGCCGATCGGGTGTCGGGCGTGTTCGTCCCGGTCGTGATCATGTTGTCCCTGGCCACCCTGGCCGGGTGGCTGGTCACCGGGCACAGCGCGCAGGAGGCGTTCACCGCGGCCGTGGCCGTGCTGATCATCGCCTGCCCGTGCGCCCTGGGCCTGGCCACCCCGACCGCCTTGCTGGTCGGCACCGGGCGGGGTGCGCAGCTGGGCATCCTGATCCGCGGCCCCCAGGTGCTGGAGTCCACTCGCCGGGTGGACACGATCGTGCTGGACAAGACGGGCACCGTGACCACCGGGCGGATGCGCCTGGTCGACCTGACCCCCGCACCTGGGGTGGCGGTGACCGAGGTGCTGCGCCTGGCCGGGGCTCTGGAGGACGCCTCCGAGCACCCGGTCGGGCGCGCGATCGCCGCCGGCGCCCGCGAACGGCTCACCGAGGCGGAGCTGCCAGGGGTTGACGGGTTCGCCGCCACCCAGGGCCTGGGTGTGCACGGCGTCGTCAATGGGCACGCTGTCGTCGCGGGGCGGGCCGGGTGGCTGGCCGACCAGTGGGCCATGGCCCTGCCCGGCGAACTGACGGCGGCGATCGACCGGGCGCAGGCGGCGGGTCGGACCGCCGTGGCGGTCGGCTGGGACGGGCACGCCCGCGGGGTCCTGGTCGTGGCCGACACCCTGAAGCCGACCAGCGCCCAGGCCGTGGAGGAGTTGCGGTCCATCGGATTGCGCCCGGTGCTGCTCACCGGGGACAACGCCCGCGCGGCCGGGGCGGTCGCCGCCGAAGTGGGCATCCCGGCCTCGGACGTGATCGCCGAGGTGCTGCCCGCCGGCAAGGTGGATGCGGTCGCAGCCCTGCAGCAGCAGGGACAGGTGGTGGCGATGGTCGGCGACGGGGTCAACGACGCCGCCGCCCTGGCCCAGGCTGATCTGGGCATCGCGATGGGCACCGGCACCGATGTGGCCATCGAGGCCGCGGACCTGACCCTGGTCCGCGGGGACCTGCGCACAGCGGTCGACGCGATCCGGTTGTCCCGGTCCACCCTGCGCACCATCAAGGGCAACCTGTTCTGGGCGTTCGCCTACAACATCGCCGCGATCCCCCTGGCCATGGCCGG
>JBAVKQ010000094.1:0-6433 GCA_049688395.1 Candidatus Nanopelagicales bacterium | reverse complement strand
CCTCAGCGGTCCCCGACATGAACCTCACCGCGCCGCGCACCCTGACGGCCAGGGCGATGGGCGATGCGGCGGCCGCCATCGACGCGACCATGGTGTTCGCCTCCCCGGCGGCGCTGGCGAACGTGGTGGCGACGGCCGACGGCGTCGACCCCGCGGGTCGGGCGGCCCTATCCCGCGTGCGGCTGCTGCTGTCCACCGGGGCCCCGGTGCCCGCCGAGACGCTGCACGCGATGCGGCGGTTGCTGCCGGTCGCCGAGGCGCACGCCCCCTACGGGATGACCGAGGTACTGCCCGTCGCCGACATCGACCTCGCCGGGCTGGATGACGCCGGTCTGGGCAACGGCGTGTGCGTGGGGCGCCCGGTGCCCGGCGTGGGGGTCGAGCTGGCCCCCCTGGACGCCGATGGCGTCCCCGGCACCGAACGGACCACGGCACCGGAGGTGACCGGCGAGGTCTGCGTCCGGGCGGACCACACCAAGGCCCGCTACGACCGCCTCTGGGTGACCGACCGGGCCGCCACGCCCGCCCCGGGATGGCACCGCACCGGCGACGTCGGGCACTTCGACGCCCAGGGGCGCCTCTGGATCGAGGGCCGGCTGGTCCATGTGATCGTCACCGCCGAGGGGCCGGTCGCGCCGGTGGGGATCGAGCGTCGGGTGGAGGCCGTGCCCGGGGTACGCCGGGCAGCAGTCGTGGGCGTGGGCCCGCGGGGCGCCGCCCAGGTGGTGGTGGTCGTGGAGCTCGCAGACGTCCGCCGGTCGGGCCTGGCCCCGGCATCCGTGCGGGATTCGGTCCGGGCCGCGGCTGGGGACAGGTCCAGTGGGGTACCGGGGATCGCGGCCGTGCTCGTCGTGCGCACCCTGCCCGTGGACATCAGGCACAACTCCAAGATCGACCGGGTCGCTGTCGGGCGCTGGGCCCAGCGGGTGCTGGATGGCCGGCGGCCCGGCACACCATGAGGGTCCTGCTCACCGGTGGCAGCAGCCTGCTCGGCGCCGGGGTTGTCCGTGCCCTGCACGCCAGGGGTGACCACGTCGTCGTGCTGCAGCGCCACCCGGCGACTGTGGCCGGCGAGCTCGGCCTGACCGAGCATCTCGCGGACCTCAACGACGCAGCGGCCGTCGGGCGCGCTCTCGAGGGCCAGGAAGCGGTGATCCACCTGGCGGCGCGCGTGGGTGTCGTCGGTAGCGCGGCGCAGTTCCACGGGGCCAACGTGGCCGGAACCCGCACGGTGCTCGAGGCCGCCAGGGTCGCTGGGGTCTCGAGGTTCGTCTTCATCTCGTCGCCGTCGGTCGCGCACTCCGGCTCGGCCCTCGCGGGCACGGGCGCGGACCCCGCCGACCCGAAGCGAGCCAGGGGCCACTACTCCAGGAGCAAGGCCCGAGCCGAGCTCGACGTGCTGGCGGCTGACGCCCCCGGGTTCGCCACGATCGCGATCCGTCCGCACCTGATCTGGGGCCCGGGTGACAGGCAGCTGGTCGGGCGGATCGTGGATCGTGCCCGGTCCGGGCGGCTGGCCCTCGTGGGGGGTGGGCGGGCCCTGATCGACACCACCTACATCGACAACGCGGTGGACGCGGTGGTGGCGGCGCTGGACCATGCCCCAGCGGGTCACGGGCAGGCCTTCGTGATATCCAACGGGGAGCCCCGGACGGTTGCCGAACTGTTCGAGCGGATCTGTTCCGCGGGCGGTGTGCAGGCCCCGACTCGCTCCGTGCCCCGCTCCGTCGCGTGGGCCGGCGGCGCTGTCGCTGAGGGGCTGTGGTGGCTCGGGCGCCGGACCGGTGATCCACCGATGACCCGATTCCTGGCCGGGCAGCTCGCGACGGCGCACTGGTTCGATCAACGTCGGGCCCGTGGGGTCCTGGACTGGTCGCCGCGCGTCAGCCTGGACCAGGGATTCGCGCTCCTCGCGCAGGGCGGCGCCAGCGCTCACCGGTTCCACCAATACGGCCGGGGCGCGTGCCCCCGATGACCGGCGCCGAGAGTGTCGCGTTGCCAGACAGCACGGGGCGTGGCCTCGCCTTAGGGTTCGGGTCCTTGGTGGCGCTCGCGACGAGCGGTGTCACCGTCGCCACCTTCGCCTTGGCGTACATGGCCGGCGCGGACGACAGCCCCTATCCGTTCTCCAGCGATGCCATCGCTGGCAATTGGCCGAGGGAATACCTGTGGATGTTCCCGGCCATGCTGCTGATGCTTCTCTTCGTCGCTTTCGTCGCGTCGGTGCACGAGTACGCCCCTGCGACGCGCAAGATCTTCAGCTTGCTCGGGCTGTGCTTCGCGATCATGGCAGCTGCGATCCTGCTCACTACCTACTTCATCCAGGTCACGGTGATGCAACCGAGTCTCGAGAAGGGCCAACTCGACGGCTGGGCGATGCTCACCATGTACAACCCGAACGGTGTCTTCATCGCTTCCGAGGAACTCGGATACATCCTGATGAGCCTCGCCCTGGCCGTCCTCGCTCCGGTGTTCCTACAGAAGAACAAGGTCGAGCAGACGATCCGCTGGCTCTTCGTATTGAGCTGCGCCACTGTGGTCGGCGCGCTCATCGCCGTCTCGGTGGCGACCGGATTCGATCGCGGAGTTCTTTTCGAGATCATCGCCATATCCATCGTTTGGTTGACGCTGATCGTCTCTGGGCCGCTGGTCGCTGTGGTGTTCCGGCGCTCCGCTGCCCGATCGACCCGCACGGACCTACCCACCGAGGAACGTGGGTGAATACTCGGTCGGGACTTGGCACGAACGCCATCCCACCCGAACTGCTTAGATTGGCCATGAAGTCAACGCGAGGTGTCCGTGCCGCCACTGCCCTGATCGTGAGCGGAGTGCTCATTGCGTTCGCCGCAGCGTGCACCTCGTCTGAGCAGGAGCCGACCGGGCAAGCGTCGAACGCCAGCAGCGCATCGAGCCCGGTTGCTTCACCGGCCCCCGCCTCGACGGACTCTGCCGTCAGCGCGAGCGCCTCCCTGCGCGATCCCATGATCGACCTCGCCGACAACGTGGAGGCCGGCTGGCTTGTGGGTGCACAGCCGCTGCTGAGCGAGCAAGGCACGGCCACCGGGGAATACCCGTTGACTGAACCGCCGGGGATCGGCGAAGTGATGGTGACCGTGAGCTGCGTCGGTCCCGGACGGTCCACAGTGACCAACGGGGACGGCGACCTCTTGCTCGGTGCCCCCTGCGACGGACCCGCCTCCGGCTCGATCCGCCTCCGCGAGGCGCGACTCGGAACGAAGATCTCGGTGACTGCCCCGACGGAGTACTGGCTGGTCATCGCTCCGGTCAGCCAAGTGGGTTGACCGACGCCCTGATCGACGTCGATACGGGATTCCACCCATGCCGCATTCGTCGTGCTGGTCAACGGCGGCAGTGGGCTGGGTTTCGGAGAAACGGCCCAACTCCGCAACGGCATCACCGCCAGGGCGATAGGTCGATCGAGCGGGCGTGGCACCCTGATCCGGCCAGTTCTGCGCGCTGCGCGCGAGCGTGGACTTGCCAGCGGACGAGCCACCGAACCGGTCCTACGGGACGGCCCGGTTCTGGAGTCCTGAGCCCAGCGGCCCGGTGGTAGATTCGCGTAACTGAACACGTGATCGTCGCGAGGGGGATGGCATGCAGACGGTCCTCGCTCGACAACCCATCTTCGATACGAAGATGCGGGTTGTCGCCTACGAGTTGCTCTATCGGACAGTCGAGGTGGGATCGGAGCACTTCGACGGCGACCGGGCCACCTCCAGTGTGCTCGTCAACGGTGTGGCGCTGATCGGCCTGAAGACGTTGACCGAAGACAAGCGGGCTTTCGTGAACTTCACCCGCAACCTGTTGGTGGGCGACCATGCCCTGGCGTTGTCCCCTTCGGATGTGACGGTCGAGGTACTGGAGGACATCGCCCCGGACGAGGCACTGATCGCGGCCCTGCATCGGCTGAAGGACGCCGGATTCACCATTGCCCTCGACGACTACGTGTCCAGCTATCCCCACCAGGAGATCGTCGACCTGGCAGACATCATCAAGGTCGACCTGTTGGCGGAGTCTGCGGAGGGTATGGGCCAGATCGCCGAGCGTTTCCGGGGCAGCGGCAAGCTGCTGTTGGCCGAGAAGGTGGAGACCAAGGCGCAGTTCCACGAGGCCGCAGCACGGGGCTACACCCTCTTCCAGGGCTACTTCTTCGCCAGGCCCGAGTTGGTATCGACCCACGACGTCGGGACGATCGCCATCTCCTACGTGCGGCTGCTGGCAGAACTCAGTGCCGAGGACCCGGACTTCCGCCGGATCACCCAGGTGATCGAGCACGACTTGGCGTTGAGCTACAAGTTGCTCCGCATTGTGAATTCGGCGGCATGCCGAACCTCGCGCCGAATCACCTCGATTCACCAAGCCCTGACGCTGCTGGGCCTCACCGAGATACGCAAGTGGATCGCTCTAATCATGCTCCGCGACGCTGGGAAGAACAAGCCCGACGAACTGATACGCATCTCCTTGGTGCGGGCGAAGTTCATGGAGGGTGTGGCCGAACTCCTAGGTGGGAAGACTAGGAAATCCGAGTTCTTCCTCACCGGCATTCTCTCGCTCCTGGACACCATCATGGACAAACCCTTCGAAATCCTGCTGGACGAAGTACCCGTGGGGGCTGACATCGGCGACGCGCTGAAAGGGAACCCGGGGACCCTGCGCAAGGCGCTGGACATCGTCATCGCCTACGAACGCGGTCACTGGCAGAGCCTGGCTGACATCGAAGGGATCGAGGCCAACCGCGGGATTGCGGATCTCTCAGTCCGGTACTACGAAGCCCTGGCCTGGGCCCGAGAGATGTCAGAGACCGGATAGCCGAAGGCCGAACTGGCTCGGCTCAGAGTCGACATGGAACGCAGGTTGCGCCGGCGGCGGCGTCCACCTCGGCGGCCGTCGGGTCAGGGATGGTTCGGTGGCGTGTTGGGCTGGATGCCAATGCGCTGTAGCCAGTCGAATGCGGTGGCCAGGGCGAGTGGCAGGTTGGCGATCTGGCAGTGCGAGTCGGCGCCCGTATCGGGGTCGAAGGTGTGCAGTTCGGACTCGGGGTGGCGCCGCCGTACCGCGTTGACGACCTCGGTGGCCTGGCGCAGCCCTTCGGGGTCCTCACTGGACCCGACCAGTGCCAGCACCGGGCTGTCCAACTCGCGCAGGTCGGTGCGCCCGAGATCGGCGATCGTGGTCAGCGCGGTGGCGATGCCGCCGGGGCCGAACTGCCAGTCGTACTTGCGCAGCGCCCCGCGCATGACGGGGTTGCCGCGGGCCAGGCGCAGCGCCGTTCTGGCCAGTGCGGAGGACGGGTCGCGCCGAAGCAGCGCGGGCAGCGCTTGGGCGAAGAAGCGGTGCGCGTCGTGGATCGGGGTGGAGGCGATCCACGCGCGGACGCGGTCCTCGGGGGTGGCGATCGACACGAACTTGGTGACGAAGATCCCGCCGCCGCTCCATCCGCACAGCACCAGGTCCCCGGCGAAGCCGCGGGCGCGCACGGCGTCGAGGGTGGCGCGTAGTCCGTCGCGGGTCTGCGGCCCGAAGTGCAAGCCCTGGTCCGGGGTCGATCCCTGACCTGGCAGGTCGACCATCAGGATCGGCCAGCCCTCATCGTTGGCGTGCTTGCCGCCGAAGAACCACAGATCCTCGACGTAGGTGTCACCGCCGCCCAGGACGACGAAGAGCACCTCGGCGGCCTCGACCCCGGTCGAGACATAGGCGGGTAGATGCCCGTCCAGGAAGGGGATCGACCAGGAGGCGATCGGCAGGTCGGCGGTGCGCACGTGGGCACCGAAGGCCTCTTGCATGGCGCGGGTCAGGGCTTGAGCCTTGCTCGTGGTCGGGTCGCACATCATCAGGGCAGCCCGGTGGGCCACGGCGGCCGCCAGCCACTCCTGCGCCGCGATGGTGGGACGTGCTGAGGACTCGGCCGCGACCGCTCGCGCGTGGGCGGCAAGCCCGGCTCGGTCGAACCTGGCCGCCCAGGACGCTGGACGCCCGTTCCTGATCTGCGCGAAGCACCGCAGCAGAGCACCCGGAGACATGCCGCCCTGCTGGGTATACCCGAGCTGTTCGGTCTGGTTGGGGTCCAGTTGGGGTCTGGTCGGCGGTGTCGTGGCCGATCTGGTTGGCGGCTCGGGCGCCATTGTGGTGCGGGGTGGCTGATGCCTGTCCCATCGCCGTCGTCCTGATTCGGGTCCATGCACCCCACCCTGCCCCACTGCACGAGCCGCGAACGCGCTCATGTGCAGGGCACCTTGGACATCTGTGCAGTTGACGTCGGAAATCGGGCCGGTCGAAACCCCAAGTTGCTCCCAAAGGGAGACAAGTGGAGGGATGTGGAGTATGGTGGCGCGCGTCAGAGCCAAGTGGCTGACTCCGCCGCGTTCTGGGGGGTCCGAGCAGTGGAGGTGAGCGCGTCGTGTTCCTGGGT
>JBAVKQ010000093.1:0-71096 GCA_049688395.1 Candidatus Nanopelagicales bacterium | reverse complement strand
GTAGCGCTGGGTGGTGGACAGGCTCGCGTGGCCCAGCAGCCCCATGACTTCGATGGCGGTGGCCCCGTTCTCGATCAGGGTGGTGGCGAACGTGTGGCGCAGGGCGTGCACCAGGGCGCCCTCGGGTCGGTGGGAGTTGATCCCGGCGGCCCGGTAGGCGCGGGTGACGATCCGGGTGAGTTGCGCGGAGGTCAGCGCGGTGCCCTTGTCCCCGGCCCACAGGGCCGTCTGCGGGGGTGCCGACCACGGGTCGGTGGGAGCGGCCCGTCCGGGGGTGGGGAACCGAGTCCACCGGTCGGCGAGGACCAGCTTCGAGGACCGGCTGGAGGTGCCGCTGGACCAGTCCTGGGCCTCGACGATGCCCGTGCGCAGGCCGCGGGTCGCGGCGTCGAGGGCAATCCCGGCCCCGGTGATTCCACCGCCGATCACCAGGACGTCCAGCCCGGTCGGGTCACTCATCCTCGCCAGCGCACCGCTGCGGGACTTCTCTGTCATGACGGATGTGGCCATCTCCATGCTCCTCGAGCGTCAGGTCATCTGCCGAGCAGGGCGTCTGACGACTTGGGTTCGCCAGCCGGCTCTAGACCGTGACACACGCGGGCCCATCACCGTCCAGTTGACCGATAATGCACATTACGTCAACTTGGCCCACGCAGGTACGCGCTGGCTTGTAGCTGTGCGGGGTCCGGAGCCGGGCACCCGCCTCCCCCGCCCGGGCCGGGCGGCTACACCCGGACCAGGAGCTTGCCGACGTTCTGGCCGTCGAAGAGCATGTTCAGGGCGTGCGGGAGTTGGTCGAACCCGTCGACCAACGTCTCCCGGGCGATGATCCGACCCTCGGCCAACCACTGGCCCAGGGCCGCCTGCCCCTCGGGATAGCGGTCCCAGTAGTCCAGGATGATGAATCCCTGCAACCGCACCCGCATCGTCAGCAGTCGCCCGAACGACCGGGGCCCGGGCGGCGGGTCCGCCTCGTTGTACCCGGAGATCAACCCGCACAGCGCGACCCGGGCTCCCCGGTTCAACCGGGCGAACACCGCGTCCATGATCTCCCCGCCCACGTTCTCGAAGTCGACGTCGATCCCGTCGGGGGTCGCGGCGCGCAACTGGGCCCGCCAGTCGGGGGCCTTGTAGTCCACGGTTGCATCGAAGCCGAGCTCCTCGGTCAGCAGTCGGCACTTCTCCGGCCCCCCGGCGATGCCGACGACCCGTGCTCCGCGCAGCTTCGCCAGTTGACCCGCGATCGAGCCGACCGCCCCCGCCGCCGCCGAGACCACCACCGTGTCACCCGGCTGTGGGTCAGCGATCTCCAGCATCCCGAAGTACGCCGTCATGCCCGTGGTCCCCAGCACGCCGAGGGTCGCCTCCGGCGCGGCCGGGAAATCGGCCGGGATCGGGGTCAACCGAAGCCGGCCGCCGGCCACGCAGTAGTCCTGCCACCCCGTCAGACCGGTTGCGAACGAGCCCACCGGGTACCCCGGGTGCTTCGACGCGACGACCTGGCCCACGCCGACCGCGCGCATCACCTCGCCGATGCCGACCGGCGGCAGGTACGTGGGCACCTCCCCGATCCATGTGCGGTTCGTCGGATCCACCGAGAGATGGCTCACGCGCACCAGCGCCTCACCGTCTGCGATCTCGGGAACCGGTTGCACGTCGAGTGCGAACGTGGAGTCGTCGATGCGCCCTGCTGGGCGCTCGCGAAGCAGGAAACGACGGTTCTGCTCAGGCATGCGGCCGACCCTACGCCCCGCGGCGCGATGCGAGCGCGCCCGGCGCTGGCACACTGTGCGTCATGGCCTTCTTCCCCTATGCCCTGGATCGCCGCTGGGCGCCGCTGTTCGTCCTGCTGGGCGTCAAGGACACCGACGGCGTGCAGGTGAGCGACGGAATCCTGCGCGCCACATTCGGATGGGTGTCCCTCGAGACCGCGACCGACAACATCGACCACACCGAGGTCACGGGCCCCCATCACTGGTACACGGCCGTCGGGTTGCGTCTGAGCTTCAGCGACGACTCCCTCACGTTCGGCACCAACCACCGCCGCGGGTTGTCGATCGCCTTCATCGAGCGGGTGCCCAAGGTGATCGGTCTGCGCGACCACAGTGCCCTGTGGGTCAGCGTCGCGGACCCCGACGGCCTGGCTGACGCCCTGGGACGCTGACGCTGCCCGACCGCAGCGATGTCCGGCTGCCCGGTCAGCGGCCCGCCGATCGGGTCGGACCACACGCGAATCCAGCGCTCCCAGGCTCCTGGGACGGTAACGTGGGCGCGGTGAACTCCCTTGGCCGCGTCGGGGCGATCGAGGGCGTGCCCCCCTTCCGGCTGCTGGGCGCCCTGCAGGCGACCGCCGGGCTGATCACCCTTCCCTTCGCGCTGCTGGAGATCGATCCGAACTCCGATCACCTCGCTGAGGCCGTGCTGGCCGTCCTGTGGTTGCTGCTGGCCTGCGCCACCGCCTTCCTGGCCCCACCGCGTCGGGGCACGCTGGCCCTGGACGCCTCCCTGTACGCGTCCTCGGCGCTGTTGGCCTACAGCGCGGTGATCACGGCCCACCCGCAGGTCCAGATCGTCGATGGTGTGGCGATGATCCTCGTCGGGGTGTTCGCCGGCCACACCCTGCCCCTGCGCCGGCTCGCCGGCTTCCTCGCGTTCACGATCGCTGTCTACCTGGCCGCCCTGACGATCACCTCGCTGCTGCTGAGCCCGTGGTTGGGTCTCCTGCTCGTGGCGATGCTGGTCTTCAACACGCTGCATGTGTGGTTCCTTGTGCAGCGGCTCGAGCGGGCGACCCTGGTCGACCCGTTGACCGGAGCACTGAACCGCTCGGGACTGACCGTGCAGGCCCCGGGCGTGCGCGCCGTGGCTCAGCGCGCGGGCAGGCCGACGACAGTCGTCCTGATCGATCTCGACGACTTCAAGTCGATCAACGACAGGCACGGCCACGCCGCCGGGGACACCGTGCTGGTGACCACGGTCGCAGCATGGTCGGCCCGACTGCGCCCGGGCGACCTGCTGGCGCGCATCGGTGGGGACGAGTTCGTGATCGTCCTGCCCGACTGCGACCTGCAGCAGGCGCAGGGCACGCTTCGGAGGCTGCGCGCGGTGTCCCCCTGCCCGTGGACGTCGGGAGCCAGGACCTGGCGGCAGGACGACCCGGTGGTCTTCACCGTGATCGCCGAGGCCGACCGCGAGATGTACCGCGCCAAGCGAGCGCGCGAGGGCACCGACGCAACCGACGGCATCCCCGGGCCGCCGACGGTCGGTCGCAGGGAATTCGAGCCCTAGGCGGGCCCGGAGTCAGCCCAGCACCTTCCGAACGAAGTCGATGCTGCGTCGTTCCTCAACGCTCGTCCGGTTACCGAGGCCGAACCGTGGCCAGGCCGCCGCGATCGTCTCGGCCATGGTGACCATCGTGTCCTTGAAGGCGATGGCCGCAGTGTCGTCGGACATGCCGTCGAGCAGGGTCCGTCCCGCTGAGAGCACCTCGTAGAACGGGAGCCCGGCCCCCATCTGCACATCCAGGCGCTCCATGATCCGGTCGAAATCTCGGGAGATCTGCCACATCACATCGCGCACCAGGGCATCCTGCGGGCGATCTGCCTGCTCGCCGATCTTGTCGGCCAGCGACGCGAAGGTGCGACCCTCGGCTGGGGACAACGTGCCATCGGCGTAGGCGACGAGGAAGAAGACCGCGAACGGCACGGCCAGCAGAAGGTCCCACTCGGTGTCGTCGAAGCCGTGCTTGTTGACCATAGCTCTCCGTCCCTGGGTGGAGTCGCTCCCCCGGCGCGCGTCGGCACCATCCCGCAGTGCCCGGGGGTGATGCCCTATTTACGAAAACCATAACACGTATTATTCATCGTGCGAGCGGCCATCGTCCGGATCACGTCGACCCGTGGCCCCGGAGTATGGGCCACGCGCCCGAACCCCCGCTCACACGTCAGCGACTGACCTGGATGGCGATCTTCCCGCTCACGTGCCCGGTCATGCTCGAGCCGAAGGCGTCTGCAACCCCCTCGAGCGGAAATGTTGCGGCGACCGGCACGGTCAGCCGGCCTGAATCCGCGAGGTCCGCGAGGGCCTGCAGGTCGGCGCTGCTCGGGCGGACCCACGCATAGATGCCCCCGCTGGCGGACACCGAGCCGTCGGCGACCGACCCGTGCCGCCCGCCGTCGGCGAGCACGGCCAGCGTCGCCTCGAGTACGCCCCCGACGAAGTCGACCACGACGTCCACACCGTCGGGAGCCAGGGCGCGGACCCGATCGACCAGGCCGTCGCCGTACTCGACGGGCTCGGCACCCAGCGCGCGCAACGCGTCGTGGTTGACCTGCGACGCCGTCCCGATCACCCGAGCACCGCGCGCCACCGCGAGCTGCACCGCCATGCTGCCCACACCACCGGAAGCCGCATGCACCAGCACGGTGTCGCCCTCCCCCGCCCCCAGCCTGGTGAGCAACTGGTGGGCGGTGAGGCCCGCCAGCGGCAGGCCCGCGGCCTGATCCCAGTCCAGGGTGCGGGGCTTGCGCGCCAGTGCGCGCACCGAGACGCTGACCAGCTCGGCGAAGGTGCCGGCCTGAACCCAGTCCTTGCGGGCGTAGGCGATGACCTCGTCGCCGACCGCGAATTCCGGGGCATCCAGCCCGACCCGCTCGACCACCCCCGACACATCCCAGCCCGCGATGACCGGGAAGTGCACGGTCATCAACCCGTCGAGGTGCCCGGCCATGACCTTCCAGTCCACGGGGTTCACGCTGGCGCTGCGGACCCGCACGAGCACCTCATCGGGCCCGACCCGGGGCTCGGGCTGGTCGGTCAGGGTCAGGACCGAGGGGTCCCCGTACTGGGCGTAGGTGATGGCTCTCATGCCTGCCCCAACTGTCCGCGTGCGGGTGGCATTCCCCCGGGCGGACGCAGGTGCACCCTCACCGGTCGAGGATGAGCTCCGGGTAGACCGGCGTCCACATGGCGTCGAACACCTGCTGCACGGGGTTGTCCAGCGCACGCGTGGCCACACCGTCGCGTTCGGCGGCCTGCGCGACCGCGATCGCGACCGTTGCCGACACCATCCGCAACTCGGAGACCTGGGGCAGCAGCGAGGCCCCCGGCCGATCCACGTGGGCGAGCCCGGCGACCGCCTCCGCGGCCGCGGCGATCATCGCGTCGGTCACGCGGGTGGCCTGGCAGACAGCCACGCCCAGGCCCAGGCCGGGGAACACGAATGCGTTGTTGGCCTGGGCGATCCGGTACTCGCGCTCGGCGAGTTGGACCGCGGGGAACGGCGACCCGGTGGCGATCAGCGCCCGACCCTCGGTCCAGGTCAGCAGGTCCGCTGGGGTGGCCTCGACCAGGGCGGTGGGGTTCGACAGCGGCATGATCACCGGATGGTCCACGTGCGCGGCCATCTCGCGAACGATCTGCTCGGTGAAGGCCCCGGGCTGGCCCGAGGTCCCGATGAGGATGGTGGGCCTGACGTTGCGCATCACGTCGGCCAGGCCGATGTGCCCCTCGACGTCCAGCGCCCAGGCGTCGGTCTCCGAGGCCTGGCGCGCGTACGGCCGCTGGAAGGGCCGGATCCGGTCCCCCAGCGCGGTGGTGAGCAGCCCACGACTGCCCAGCCCCCAGAAGGCGGCAGTGGCCTGCTGGGCTGTGGCGCCCTCGTTGATCATCATGTCGCGCATCAGGTCCGCGACTCCGACGCCGGCGGTCCCTGCGCCGTGGATGACGATGCGCTGGTCGCGCAGGCGCCCGCCCTGGGAGCCGACGGCGGCCAGGGCCGCAGCAGCGACCACGGCCGCGGTGCCCTGCACGTCGTCGTTGAAGGTGCAGACCCGGTCACGATACCTGTCGAGCACGCGATGGGCGTTGGCGGCGCCGAAGTCCTCCCAGTGGATCATCGCGTGCGGGAACACGGTGGTCACCGCGGTGACGAACGCCTCGAGGAAGTCGTCGTAGCGCGCTCCGCGGATGCGGCTGTGCCGCAGGCCCATGTAGAGCGGATCGGACAACAGGGCCAGATTGTCGGTGCCCACGTCCAGGACGATCGCGATGGCCCGGTTCGGGTCGATGCCCGCAGCAGCGGTGTACAGGGACTTCTTGCCCAGGGCGATCTGGATGCCGCCCACCCCCTGGTCGCCGATGCCGAGGATGCCCTCGGAGTCGGTGACGATGAGCAGGTCGACGTCCTCGGGGTTGCGGCCCTGGCCCTGCAGTGAGCGCTCGATCTGCTCCGGGGTGTCGATCGTCAGGAACACCCCGTGCAGGCGTTGGTAGGACTGGCTGAACTCCATGATCGCCGCCCCGATCGTGGGGGTGTAGACGATCGGCATCATCTCCTCGAGGTGCTCGCTGAGCAGCCGGTAGAACAGCACGGTGTTGCGATCGCGCAGCGCCGAGAGGAAGGCGAACTTGTCCAGGTCGGTCTCCGCGCGCAGGAACTGGTTGTAGGACCGGTGCAGTTGGGCCTCCAACGGGGTCACCCCCGAGGGCAGGTGCCCGATCAGGCCGAACCGCTCCCGCTCCTCGAGGGTGAAGGCGGTGCCGCGGTTCAGGCGCGGGATGCGCAGGAGCACGCTGCCGCTCACCGAGACCTTGATCCTGCCCCCGTGGTGGCCGGGCAGAACCTCATAGGGGCGTGGCGACATGCCCCCAGCCTACGATCCGCGTGGCACTGCGACTGTCCACGCGCCGACCGCCCGACCGCCCGACGCCGCCCGACCACCCGACGGACCGACGCCGGTCCCCCGCTGCGCTCTCGGGCACACTGAGCACGTGCTCCTGATCGTGACGACCACCCACCAGCCGGCGACCGACCTGGGCTACCTCCTGCACAAGCACCCCGACCGGAGGGCCGGAGTTCCCGCAGGCGTTCGGCACGGCCACGGTCGTCTATCCCGAGGCCAGTGCGCAGCGGTGCACCGTCGCGCTGATGCTGGACGTGGATCCGGTCCGGCTGGCGCGATCGCGGGCGCGCAACGCTCCGGACTTCAGCCTCGCCCAGTACGTCAACGACCGCCCGTACTCCGCGTCGTCGTTGCTGGGCGTTGCGCTGGCCGACGTGTTCCGGACCGCGCAGTGGCCGCTGCACCGCAAGGCAGGTGTTGGCCGACTCGGCCATCGCCCTGGAGATCGTGATCCCGGTGCTGCCGTGCCGCGGTGGCGCCGTCATCGCGCATCGCGTCTTCGAGCCGCTGGGCTGACCGTGGACGCCGAGCCGATCGCGCTCGACGAGGCGTTCGCCGACTGGGGCGACTCGCGCTACATCCGGCTTCGCTTCACCGGCGTCGTCCGGCTCGCGGATGCGCTGAGCCAGTTGCACGTGCTGCTGCCCGTCCTGGACGAGTCCAAGCACTACTGGCAGGGTCCGACGAGGCCGACCAGCTGCTGCGCTCCGGTGCGGGTTGGCTGGCCAGCCATCCCGACAAGGCCTGATCACCCGCCGCTACCTGGCCCGGGCCGGTGGTCTGACTCGGGTGGCGCTCGCGCGACTGGCCGAGCTCGGCGACGAGGTCCAGGTCACCATCGAGCCTGCTGACGACGAGGAGGTCCTGCGCTCCGCGGAGCAGCGGATCCCGCTCAACACCCAGCGTCACGAGGCCGTCCATGGGGTGCTGCGCGAGCTCGGGGCCCGGTCGGTCATCGACCTCGGCTGCGGGTCCGGTCAGTTCCTCGAACGCCTGGTGAAGGACCCGTCGTTCACCAGGGTCGCGGGCAGCGATGTCTCCATGCGATCGCTTCAGCATGCGGCCCGGCGGCTGCACGTCGACCGGATGAGTGAGCGGCAGTCCGAACGTATCGACCTGTTCCAGGGCGCGCTCACCTATCAGGACCAGCGCTACGCCGGCTTCGAGGCTGCCGTTCTCATGGAGGTGATCGAGCACGTCGATCCCTCGCGGTTGGCAGCGCTGGAGCACATCGTGTTCGGCGCCGCGCGACCGGGATCAGTGATCGTGACGACCCCGAACCGCGAGTACAACGCGCTCTACGAGGGACTGGTGGGCCTGCGGCACCCGGACCACCGCTTCGAGTGGACCCGTGCGCAGTTCGGTCGATGGTCTGACCGTGTTGCCGCGTCCTATGGCTACTCGGTCCAGCGACGCGGCATCGGGGACCTCGACGAGCGGCGTGGTACGCCCACCGTGATGGCGATCTTCACCAGGGCCGGCGGCGACGATATCTGAGGCACTGCGCACGTCTCGAGTCACCGTTCCCGCGATGGGCCTGATCGTTCTGGTCGGGGTGTCCGGCAGCGGCAAGTCGACCTTCGCGCGCGCCCACTTCGCCTCGACCGAGGTCGTGTCCAGCGACTTCTGCCGGGGCCTGGTGGCCGACGACGAGAACGATCAGTCGGCCACCGCGGATGCCTTCGACGTCCTGCACTACATCGACGGCACCCGGCTGCGCCGGGGACTGCTGACCGTGGTCGATGCCACCAACCTCCAGAGAGCGGCCCGATCCGCGCTGATCGACCTGGCCCGCAGCCACGATTCGCTCGTCGACGCCATCGTGATCGACGTCGCGGAGTCGGTGGCCGTCGAGCGCAACCGGACGCGACCCGATCGCGACTTCGGCAGTCATGTCGTGTCGCGCCAGGCGCGCGATCTGAGACGCTCGCTCGGGAGACTCGGCAAGGAGGGCTTCCGTCGTGTGCGCGTCCTGCGCGGAATCGAGCAGATCGAGTCGGCCGAGATCGTTCGCGAGCGCCCGTGGAACGACCGCACCGACCTCCTTGGTCCCTTCGACATCGTCGGCGACATCCACGGCTGCGCGGCCGAGCTGCGCACCCTGCTCACCGCGCTCGGGTGGGCGATCCGCTACGACGGGGACCTCGCAGTGGGCGCCACGCACCCCGACCGACGCCAGGCCTTGTTCGTCAGCGACCTCGTGGACCGTGGCCCGGACACGCCCGGGGTGCTCCGGCTGGTGATGGGCATGGTCGAGTCGGGCACCGCGCTCTGCGTCTCGGGCAACCACGAGGCGAAGCTCGTGCGTGCACTGCGGGGATCGAAGGTGACCGTCTCGCACGGGCTGGCCGAGTCGCTCACCCAGCTGAGCGGCGAACCGGGCGAGTTCCGCGTGCGCGCGCTCGATTTCATGAACGGGCTGATCAGCCACTACGTCCTCGACGAGGGAAGGCTCGTCGTGGCGCACGCCGGGCTCGAGGAGTCCTACCACGGTCGATCCTCTGGTCGGGTGCGATCCTTCGCGCTCTACGGCGACACCTCCGGGGAGACCGATGAGTACGGCCTGCCGGTCCGCTACCCCTGGGCCCAGGAGTATCGGGGCCGGGCGACCGTCGTCTACGGGCACACCCCCGTGCCCGAGGCCCAGTGGGTCAACAACACGATCTGCCTGGACACCGGGGTCGTCTTCGGTGGCTCGTTGACAGCGCTGCGCTACCCCGAACGCGATCTCGTCTCGGTCCCGGCGCAGCGCGAGGGGTAGGAGCCGATCCGCCCCCTGGCCGCCGCCGGCGGGGACCGCGAGCCATCAGTACTCGAGATCGACGACGTCGCCGGCACCCGCTGGCTCGACACGGCCCACGCAGGCAGGGTGAAGATCCCCGAGGAGAACGCTGCGGCGGCCCTGGAGGTGATGAGTCGGTTCGCGGTCGACCCGCGCTGGCTGATCTACCTGCCCCCGACGATGTCGCCGGTCGCGACCTCCCAGGTCCATGGATTCCTGGAACACCCGGAGCAGGCCTTCGACGAGTACGCCGGCTGGGGTGCCACGCGCGTCGTGTGCGAGGAGAAGCACATGGGCTCCCGAGCCATCGCCGTCCTCGCCAGGGACCAGGCCGCTGCCGAGCGTCGCTTCGGGGTCGGCGACGGTACGACCGGCGTGGTCTACACCCGCACCGGTCGCCCGTTCTTCGCTGACATGGCGGCGCTGGTCGATCAGCTCCGCGTCACGACGGCTGCGCTGTTCGAGTCGCTGGACACCGACTGGCTGGCTCTGGACTGCGAGCTGCTGCCGTGGTCGGCCAAGGCGGTCGATGTGATCACGTCGCAGTACGCCTCGGTCGGGGCCGCCGCCCGTCATGCCCTTCCCGAAGCGCTGGCGGTCCTCGAGCAGGCCGCGGCCCGCGGCCTGGACGTGGGGCACCTGGCCGCCAGGACGCAGGGCAGGCTCGCCAACGCCCAGGCGTTCCGTGCCGCCTACGCGGCGTACGTCGGGCCGACCGACGGGCTCGAGGGGGTGACTCTGGCGCCGTTCCAGATCCTGGCGGCCGAGGGCCGCGCGCTGGCGCTCACCGAGCCCCACGAGTGGCACCTCGCCGCGCTGGCCGCGGTGACCGGCGACCTGATCACCCCCACGCGCCACCGCTTCGTCGATCTCGCCTCGCGCGCGCAACGCGACGCGGCGACGCAGTGGTGGCTCGACCTGACTGCCGCCGGCGGCGAATGGATGGTCGTCAAGCCCGCGCACCTGACCCAGGGACGCATCCAACCCGGCATCGAGGTGCGTGGCCGGGAGTACCTGAGAATCATCTACGGACCTGACTACACCGACTCGCTGGACGTGCTGCGCGACCGGCATCTGGGCAGGAAGCGCCACCTCGCCCTGAGTGAGCACGGCCTGGGTCTCGAAGCCCTCAGCGCGTTCGTCGACCACGAGCCGCTCTGGACGGTGCACCAGTCGGTCTTCGCGGTGCTCGCCCTGGAGTCCGAGCCGGTCGACCCACGACTCTGAGCGGCCTGGGACCCACAGCGCCGACGGATGGCGCGATTCGGGGTCGTCGGCTCCTCGCTCGGGCGCCAAGTGCGCGGCCCTGTGCAACCCTGAGCAGGTGACGATCCTCGTAACGGGCGCGACCGGCTTCATCGGCATCGAGGTGGTGCGCCGCCTGAACCTGGAGGGCGTGCGCCCCCGCGTCATGGTGCGCCGCGTGGCGCGGGCATCGTTGCTCTCGCCGCTCGACGTCGAACCTGTGCACGGCGACCTGCTGTCGGCGCCCGCGCTGCGACGGGCCGTCGAAGGAGTGGACACCATCATCCACCTCGCCGGGCGAGCCACGTTCGAGTCCTACGACCGGCTCAGCCCCACGCTGGTCGAGGGCACCGCAGCCCTGGCCCGCGCGGCAGCGGCGGCCGGGGTCGGCCACTTCGTGTTCGGATCGAGCACGTTCGTGCACGACGGCTCCACGCCGGTGGACGACGACACGCCCGCCAGTCCACGGCTGGACTACGGACGCGCGAAGGTGGCGGCCGAGGCTGCGCTCGCCGAGGTCGCGGCAGCGGGCGGCCCCACCGTGGCCGCGGTACGACTCCCCCACGTGTACGGGCCGCAGAGCCTGCTCTTCGGGCTGATCCGACGCCGGGTCGTCGTCTTCCCCGGCATCGGGGACAACCGTTTCGCCCAACTCCACGTGGAGGACGCTGCGCGGATTCTCGTGGCCGCGGCCCTGCAGGGCTGGACGGGCACCGCACCGTGCGGCGACAACGACAACGCCACGTGGAACACGTTCTTCGACGTCCTCGCCTCGTTCGCACCGCGCGTGCGCGTCGTGCGAGTCCCGGAGCACCTCGCCGCCGGTGCCGCAGCCGTGGGCGGTGTGCCACTGGGCCGGTTGGGCCCGACCCTCGTGAGCGCCGACACCGTCCGGGGCTGGAATCTCGATCTGCCGGTGAACGGGACTCGGCTGTGGCGGGAGCTGGGGATCGAGCCCACCTATCCCAGCGTCCGCACCGGAATCCCCGCCACCCTCGACGCGGCGGTGGCGTTCAGGTGGCGTCACTCGGTGTTCGACTGGTCCTGACGCGCCATCTCGCCGCACTGATGGAATACCCAGGGGGGTATTCCAGTTGTGGTGAGCGGATACACCATTGCCGGGCACGAAAACCAAGGAGCTGCCATGACCAAGAACGAAGGAAACCTCGACCGCGTCATCCGCGGCGGGATCGCTGTGACCGCGCTGGGCACGGGTCTTGCGCTCGGCGGGGTGTTCAACCCGCTGGGCGTCGGCCTGTTCGGGGTGGCCGGGATGGCGGGCTGGACCGCCGTCTCGGGCTACTGCCCCCTGTACTCCGTGCTCGGGATCTCCACTCGCCCGCTGCCCCAGCAGGGCTGACCGGCACGGCGCAGATCTGCGCACCCCCGCACCGCCGGGTCCGCGGTGCGGGGGTGCCGGGGCCAGCGTTGGGCTAGCGTAATGGACATGAACCCCTCACCTGCCGGCAGCCCAATGCCGGACTCCCCCACCGCGACCGTGCCGATCGAGCCGGGTCGCCTCGCCGGACTGCGCCGGTACAACATCATCGTGGGACTGATCCTGCTCGCGCAGGCGGTGGCCGTGGTCGCGCTGTCCAACGGCTTCACCCTGCCGGTCACCGCGGCCTACCTCGAGGGCCCGCCAGGGACCGCGCCCGGTGATCCGGTGACGCTGCTGAACACCCCGATCGGGCTGGCTGTCGCCAGCTTCCTGGCCCTGTCGGGCCTGGCGCTGCTGATCGTGGCCACGGTGTGGTCCCGGGGATATGCCGCGGACCTGGCCGAGCAGCGCAATCGGGCCCGGTGGGTCGAGTACGCGTTGACCTCGTCGATGATGATCGTGCTGATCGCCCAGATCACCGGCCTGACCGACGTCGCGGCCCTCGCGGCGATCTTCGCGGTGAACGCGGCGATGATCCTCTTCGGGTGGCTGCAGGAGGTCTACGAGCAGCCCGGCGGCGGGTTCCTGCCGTTCATCTTCGGGTCCATGACCGGCATCGTGCCGTGGTTGATCATCGCGTTCTTCGTGGTGGCCCCGGGGTCGACGTCCTCGGCCGAGCCGCCGGCGTTCGTGTACGGCATCATCGTGTCGCTGTTCCTGTTCTTCAACGTGTTCGCCGTCACCCAGTACCTGCAGTACAAGCAGGTGGGGCGCTGGGCGGACTACCTGGTCGGGGAACGGGCCTACATCACCCTGAGCCTGGTGGCCAAGTCCCTGCTGGCCTGGCAGGTCTTCGCCGGCACCCTGGCCGGATAGTCCCCGCCCGATGGCGCCAGGCGCTCGGGCCCCCGCACCTGGGCCCACGTGATCAGGCCCGCAGACCAGCGAGCC
The DNA here is from genome assembly GCA_049688395.1 of Candidatus Nanopelagicales bacterium. Lineage (GTDB taxonomy): Bacteria > Actinomycetota > Actinomycetes > S36-B12 > CAIYMF01 > Prado023. Next base: position 58,054 of record JBAVKQ010000093.1, on the reverse strand, counting down.
GCAGACCCGTGGACCAGCTACCTGGCTCGGTTCCACGCCGAACATCCGGGGATCACCGAGGAACTCCTGTCCGGGTCACGGCACCCCGAGTTCGGGGACCCCTACCGGTGGCTGCGCGACGCGGTCCCGATCCGTCCGGCCCGGGTGCTGGACATCGCGTGCGGCAGCGCCCCGATGCAGCCGCTGTTCGCCGATTCGGACTACCTCGGCATCGACCTCTCCCCCGCTGAGCTCGGGGTGGCCGCGCAACGGGGTCGGGGCCACGTGCTCACTGCTGACGCCCTGGCCCTACCCGTGCCGTCCGGGTCGCTGGACGTCGTGGTCTGCTCGATGGCCATCATGCTGCTGCGACCGATCGGCGCGGCGATGGCCGAGGTCGCCCGGGTCCTTCGACCCGGGGGCACGTTCGCCGCGATCCGCCCCGTCAGCGGCCCCCTGCTCGCAGGCGACCTGCGCGTCGTCGCCCCGCTCCTGCTGGCCCTGCGGCACCTGCCCGAGCTGCCCCAACGCGTCACCGGGCGGGGACTCGGCCAGGTGATCACCGGCGCTGGGATGCGTGTCCTCAGCACGGGTGCGGCGCGGTTCGCCCACCCGCTGGCCACCTCCGCCGACGCGCGCCTGGCTGTCGAGGCGCTCTACCTGCCCCATGTGTCACACGCTCGCCGCGAGCTCGCCGCGGCGCGCCTGGCCCGCCTCGCCGGGCCCGGGCGGGTGGTGCCGGTGTCGCTGCACCGGATGGTCGCGGTGCGCCCGGGATGATCCACGCCGTGGGCGGCGGATCGTCGATTGCTGTCGGCTTCGCCCGATCATCGACTCGGCCTCGACTCGTTAGAGTGGGCGCGTGTTGATCGCGGCGCTCGTGCTCATGGCGGGTGCTGCTGCCCTGGTGCCGCTGCTGAGCAGATTGTTGGGCCGGGCGACCGGGTACCCGCTGGCCGGCGCATTCCTGGCGGCGGCGGGGCTGCTGCTCGTCGATGCCCCCGAGGTGCTTGCCGGCCAAACGGTCACCCAGTCGTGGAGCTGGGTTCCGTCGTTCGCAGTGGACCTCACGCTGCGCCTCAACGGACTCGCCCTGCTGTTCGCCATGCTCGTGCTCGGGGTGGGGGCCCTGGTGCTGAGCTACGCCCCGCAGTACCTCTCGCCCGGCCAGGACCACGGGCGCCTGTACGGGATCCTGGCGGTCTTCGCGACGGCGATGCTGGGCCTGGTCCTGGCCGGTGACCTCGTCGTGCTCGTGGTCTTCTGGGAGCTCACGACCCTGAGCAGCTTCCTGCTCATCGCGGGCCAGGGCACTACCGGCTCCCGGCCGGCGACCCGAGCGCTGTTCGTGACGGCGGGCGGTGGACTGGCCCTGCTGGGGGCGGTGGTGCTGCTGGTCGTGCGTACTGGGAGCAGCGACATCGCCACCGTCCTGGCCGTGGCGCCGGAGGCGCTGACCGGCTCCGAGCTCGGCGTGGTCGGGGGGCTCGTGGTGCTGGCCGCGTTCACGAAGTCCGCCCAGCTGCCGTTCCACTTCTGGCTGCCCGGGGCAATGGTGGCGATCACTCCGGTCAGCGCCTACCTGCACGCCGCATCGCTGGTCAAGGCCGGCATCTACCTTCTGCTGCTGTTCTCCCCACTGTTCGCCGACGCCCCCGCCTGGCACCTGACCCTGATGGGCGTGGGCCTGTCCACGGCCGTGTTCGGCGCCTACCAGGCTCTCAAGCAGAACGACCTCAAGGCGCTGCTGGCCTACTCCACCGTCAGCCAGCTGGGTCTCATGGTCGCCCTCGTCGGGGTGGGGACGGCGGCCTCCCTGGCCGCGGCCACGGTGCTCGCCGCGGCACACGCCCTGTTCAAGGCGACGCTGTTCATGCTGGTGGGCATCATCGACAAGGAGGCCGGCAGCCGCGACATCCGCCAGCTGTCCGGCCTGTGGCGGGTCATGCCGGTGACCGCCGGGCTGACCGCCCTGGCTGCGATGTCGATGGCCGGGCTGCCGCCGATGGTCGGCTTCGTGGCCAAGGAGGAGGCGTTCTACGCCTTCCTTGGCACCGGGGAGGCGCGCTGGGCGCAGGGCGCGGCATGGTCGGGGAACCTGGCCGTGGGCGTGGCGGTGATCGGCGCGGCGCTGACCTTCGCCTACAGCGCGCGGATCATCGCCGGGACGTTCGCCGGCCCCCTGCGCCAGAGCAACCTGTACGAGCCGTCCGCGCTCTTCCTGGCACCGGCAGCTGTCCCGGCCATCCTCGGACTGGTCCTCGGTCTGGCGCCGTTCCTGCTCAACGACCTGGTGACCCGGGCGGTGGTCGACACCGGGTTCGCCGGGACCGAGGCGGACCTGGCCCTGTGGCACGGCTTCTCGCTGGCCCTCGGGCTATCGGCCACCGCGATCGGTCTGGGTATCGTGGGGCACCTGCGGCGCAACCGACTGGCCGAGATGGCGCACTGGGAGGCCCCGGACCTGCGCGGCCCCGGTGTCTTCGACCGCGGGTGGGACGCGGCACTGCGGTTCGGTGCCCGGGTCGCGCGCACCAGCCGCGTGGACACCGCGGGCACGCATCTGGCCGGCGTCCTCGTGCTCCTGCTCGGCCTGACGGGGGTCGGCTGGCTGGTGATCTCGGACCTCGGCCCGGTGGTGCCCGGCATTGCTCAGCCCGGTGACTGGCTGGTGCTGGCCGTGCTCGTCCCGGCCGTGCTGGCGATGGCCCGGGTGCGCGACGGGCTGGCCGCCCTGGTCCTGGCCGGGGTGATCGGAGTGACCCTGTCGGCCTGGTTGATGCTGCTGGGCGCCCCCGACGTGGCACTCACCCTGCTGCTCGTGGAGATCCTGACCGTGGTCGTGGCCGCCCCGGTCCTGGCGGGCCTGCCTGATCGGGCCGCTCGGCGCGTCGGCCCGGCCCACGCGTTGGGTGCCGGGGCCGTCGGGGTGCTCACGGCCCTGCTCGTGGTGGTGTTCACCGGGCGCCGGGAACGATCGGCGGTCTCCGAGTACTTCCTGGCCGAGGCCGAGCGGGCCACGGGCGGCAGCAACGTCGTCAACACGATCCTGGTCGACTTCCGCGGGCTGGACACCCTCGGTGAGATCGTCGTCCTGGCCGCGGCAGCCCTCGGTCTGGTCGTTGCGGTGCGGGGCGCCGGGGCGACCCGGGCGGTCCGCAGTGGCGCCCTCGGCCCCGGCGAGGAGGCGGTCCTGCGGGTCGGGGCGATCGTGGTCCTGCCCCTGCTGATGCTCACCGGGGTGGTGCTGTTCTGGCGCGGTCACGACGAGCCGGGTGGCGGGTTCATCGCCGGGCTGGTGGCCGGAGCCGCCCTGGCAGTGGCCCGCGCCTGCGGGATCCGAGTCCGACTGCCCGGTGTGCCCCTGATCGTCGGGGCGGGACTGCTGCTGGCCGTGGGGACCGGGCTGATGGGCCTGGTCGTGGCGGGTGCGTTCGGCCAGCCCATGAAAATCGCGCTGCCGGGGGCCGAGGGGTACCTGACCTCCGCGCTGGTCTTCGACCTCGGCGTGGTCCTCGTGGTCCTCGGACTGGTCCAGTCGGCCCTGGACAACCTCGGGCTGCACCGCGAAGCCCGCAGCGACGCCCTCGGCGGGGCACGCAGCGAGGCCGGCAGCACTGCGCGCAGCGAGGTGACGCCATGACCCTGGCGATCGCTGCGGGGCTGCTGGCCGCCGTGGGGGCCTGGCTGGTCCTGCGTGGCGGCGCGATCCGGCTCATCCTGGGCTTCATCCTGCTCGGACACGCCGCGAACCTCGTGATCATCTCCGCCGGGGTCACCGACCGGCGTTCGGCACCCATCACCGGCCCCGGACTCGACCCCGGCACCGCCGCGGATCCCCTGCCGCAGGCGTTCGTGCTCACAGCCATCGTGATCACGTTCGGCGTGACGATCTACCTGCTGTCCCTGGTGTCCCGGGGCGCGGAGCCCGAACCTGCCGGTGCCGAAGCCGATGCCGGTGCCAGTGCCGGTGGCGGTGCCGGGGCCACTGTCCTGCCGAGGCCAGAACTACCGAGGGACGAGCAGCCGAGGCCCGAGCCGGAGGTCGGCCCGTGAGCGCGTGGCTCCCACTCTTCGTCGCCGGGCCGCTGCTGGCCGCGGTCCTCTCGTTGGTGGTGCGACCCCCGGCGGTGGGCCGCGCCCTGGTGCTGCTGACCCCCGCGCTGGTCATCCTCGGGGGAGGTGCCCTGGTGGCCGCCACCAGCGACGGCACGGTGATCGCCGCCCAGGTGGCCGGGTGGCCGGCCGGGATCGCGATCCCGTTCGTCGCCGACCTGCTCAGCGCCCTGATGCTGGTGGTCTCCGGCATGCTCGTGCTGGCCAGCGTGAGCTTCGCGCTGCGTACCGGCCACGGCCAGGACCGGCTGTTCGCCCCGCTGGTGCTGATGATGACCTCGGGGGTCTACGGCGCCTACCTGACCGCGGACCTGTTCAACCTGTTCGTCATGATCGAGGTGGCCCTGCTGCCCTCCTACGTGCTGCTGGCCTGGCGCGGCACCCCGGGGGCGATCCGGGCCGCGCGGCTGTACCTGACGGTGAACCTGACCGCCTCGACCCTGTTCCTGATCGGCCTGGGGGCCGTCTACGGCACCGCGGGCACGGTCAACCTCGCCGCGCTCGCGGGGGCGGGGGCCACCCCGGCGATCGGGGTCGCCGTGGCGGTCGTGCTGGTGGCGCTGAGCATGAAGGGCGGGCTGGTGCCCACCCACACCTGGCTGCCGGCCACCTACCCCCAGGCCACCCCCGCGATCACCGCCCTGTTCTCAGGCCTGCTGACCAAGATCGGGGTGTACGCCCTGATCCGGGTCGTCACCGTGGTCTACGACCCGGGGCCGGTGGTCGAGAACACCATCATCGTCCTGACCGTGGTGAGCATGGTGGTCGGTGTGCTCGGCGCCCTGGGCGAGGGCACGGTGCGCGGGGTGCTGGCGTTCCACATGGTCAGCCAGGTCGGCTACATCCTGGTCGGGCTGGCGCTGGCCGGGCCGGTCGGCCTGGCGGCCGTCGTGTTCTACCTCGTGCACCACACGGTGGTGAAGACCTCGCTGTTCCTGAGCGTGGGAGCCGTCGAGGTCCGCCGCGGGACGGGGCGGATCGGCAGCCTCGGTGCGGTCGCCGCCGAGCACCGCTGGGTGGCGCTGGCGTTCCTGTTCGGCGCCCTGTCGCTGACCGGCATCCCGCCGTTCTCCGGGTTCTGGGCCAAGTTCGGGGTCCTCTCCGCGGCTCTGGCGGCGGACAGCCCGCTGGTGTTCGCCGCGGCCCTGCTGGTCAGCGTGGGCACCCTGATGTCGATGCTCAAGCTCGGGACCGGGGTGTTCTGGGGCGAGGCCCCGAGGCAGGCGGTGCAGGCGGGCCCGCCGCTGGGTTCCCCCGATGAACCCGCCCCGGGCTTCGAATCGGAGCCGGCGACCGAAGGTGCCGCCGTGGCTACCGTGGCCCCGGTGGCCCTGGATTCGGACACCGAGCCGGACCCCGAGCCGCACGAGCGGCGCTGGTCGGCCGGCCTGGTCGCCCCCGGGCTGATCCTGGCCTGCCTGAGCCTGGCGGTGGGCCTGTACCCGGAGCCGCTGCTGGCCCTGACCGAGCAGGCCGGCGCCACCCTGGGCGATCCCAGCGCCTACGTCGAGGCGGTGTTGGGACGATGACCTGGGTGGTCGAGAGCGTGCGCAGAGCCGGCGCCCTGGTCGGGCTGCTGGCATGGACGGTGCGGGCGATCGTGGTCTCCTCGATCCAGGTGGGCCGCGACATCATCGTGCCGTCCCCGAGGCTGGTCCCGGGGATCGTGATCCTGCCCCTGCGCTGCCGCACCCCGATGGAGGTGGCCACCCTGTCGGCCCTGATCACCCTGACACCGGGGACGCTGACCGTCACGGTCGATCCCGACCTGGCCGAACTGTGGGTGCACAGCATGTACGCCCGGGAACCCGAGGAACTGCGCGCCGGGCTCGTGGCCGTGGAGGACCGGGTGCTCGGCGTCCTGCGCAGCGCCGGATCGGCGGATCGCTGATGCTGATCCCGATCCTGTCCCTGGCACTGGTGGCCCTCGGTGTCCTGGCCGCGGTCACGCGCGCCGCTCGGGGACCCAGCGGGGCCGACCGCGCGGTCGCCGCGGAGCTGGTGTTCGTCGCCGCGGTGGCGGCGATCGCGATCCTGTCGGTCGTCCTGGAGGCCCCGACCCTGCTGGACGTCGCCCTTGTCACGGTGCTGATCGGGTTCCTGGCCACGATCGGCCTCGCGCGCCTCGTCGATCGATCCGAGGAGGACCAGTGAGCGGCTGGGCGGGGCTCGGGGCTGCCGCGATCCTCGTCGGCGCCAGTCTGGTCACGTTGGCTGGGGTCGGCCTGCTTCGGCTGCCGGACCCGCTGACCCGGGCCACCGCCGTGTCGAAGGCGGCCTCCCTCGGTGTGATCCTGGTTCTGTTGGGAACCTTGGCGATGGCGCCCAGCCCGCGCAACGCCGTCCTCGTCGCGCTGGTGCTGGTGGCCCACATCGCGACCGTCCCACTTTCGGGCATGGCGTTGGGTCGGGCCGCCTACCGCTCCGGCACCGCGCGGCCACCGGTCACAGTCATCGACGAGCCGAGGAGCCGTCGCGAACGTGCGCGGGGCGCCGACCCCGAGCCCGGACGCTGAGCTCGGGCAATGTCGCGGGCCTCGGTGCCAGGGCGCCGCGTCGGGTGGTTGCGCCCGGGCGTCGGCGAGACCGGGACCTGGCCCGCACGCGAACCTGATCTCGTGGTTGCCCGCCCGGCGCTGGACCCTGCACTTGTGTCTCCTGGCAATCCTTGCCGTCGACTTGGTCGTTCGGGGCTGGTCGCTCGGCCTCGAGAGGCAACCTTGCGCTAGATCTGGTCGTTGATGGGCCGGCTCCAGGGACGTGAAACGACCATGTGGGCGGCAAGGTTCGGCTCCGGCTGGCGTGCCGAGGCCGATTGCGACCACATCGGCGGCAAGGTTCGTTGCCGCCATCCCCGCAGACCGATGTCAGTGAGCATCAGCGCGACGGTGCGTCGATGATGAGTGCGTAGCTTCCCAACCCACGGATGGTGTCGCCCGGCCAACGTGCGTCCTCGCAGACGGCGGCCAGGATGGTGCCATCGGCGGAATCGAACTCGATGTCGGTCACCCGTCCGTGCTCGAACCCGTCTGTGTCCAGGACCCGAGCCCCGATCGCCGAGACGTGGCCACGCACCATTTCATCGGCTCGCTCCTCGACCGAGTCGGTGACGGCACCCTGCGATGCCACCATCACCGCATCGGGGCCGAAACCGGCCAGGTCCGACCAGTTGACGAGTTCGGCGGAGCGTTTCCGGCCGGCGACGTGCAGCTGCGTGATTCTCCGGCCCGAGCCTTCGAGAACGAAGGCCTTGACCTCACCGACGTCCTCGGCGGTGTCGACCGCCACCACCCGGCGGCCCAACGCAGCACTCATGAGCTCATTCATCTGCCGCTGCCTCCTGGTCGTTGGGTGTCGCATCGTCGGCCACGACGTGGCGCGCCGCGCTGGCGAAGGCGCCGAAGCCGGCCAGGTCCGCAGGATCGAAGGACCGCACATCCGTGGGGACGACCAAGTTGTCACCGGACAGCGACAGCTGCGCCGAGATCGGGATCAGGACCGAAGCGCCACCTTTGTCGGTCAACTCGTAGCCGACTGCGGCGGGTCGCTTCCCGGCGCTCAGGAGGACACCGGAGACTGTGCCCAAGGCGGTGCCATCGGTCGTGATCACGCTGTTGCCGAGCACGTCACGGCCCCGGTCCCGCAGGGCCGCCGCATCAGGAGCGGCGACCGGCGCCGAAACGTCGGCCGCGGAGCCGACCATCACCGCGTCCCGGCCGATGGCCGCGATCTGCGCCGCATCGAGCACCTCGCTCAGCGTCCCCCGGAACCAGCCCCGCTTGTTGAGCGTGAAGCCCACGAGTTGGTGATTGGTGCCGTCGTAGACGACATCCTTCACCTCGGCAACATCTTCACCGCCATCGATCGTCACGACCGGCATCCCGATGATCTCGACAGCGCGGATCAGCCGCATCGACGAAGTCGTCATGTCTGGTCCCGCTTCCGATCGGCAGCTCGGATGGAACCCGACCGTTGCCGCTTTCGGAACCAGACGAACAAGGCCGACCCCAGGATCACGATCAGTGCTATCAGGACTATCCAGCCTCGTGCGTCCATCGCCCTCTCCTTGTGCACGTACTCGTCGTCGATGATTGCTTCGTGCTGGGCCTGGAGGTGACGACCCGCCGACCTGGCGTGGAGCGCTCGCGGGTCGGCACGAACCCCACTTGCCGAAACCTCGACTGCTGGACCCGAGGCTACTGCACAGTGGGCCATCGGGTCGGGGCATGACGGAGCGCAGGATCTGGCGCGATGACGGCAGCGCCCCGGCGCTGACGCGTGCCTCGACGCTGGGCAATACGACCGAGCCTCAGGAGGATCGACCCTCAGGCCGCGGGGAGGGTTCGGCACGCAGCGTCGGCGAACTCCGCCGGCCGGGTCAGCATCCAGCCGTGGTTGCCACGCACCACGGTGGTCGACGTGGACGGCGCGCTGACCAGCTGCCCCGCCGGAACGATCGAGTCACGATCGGCGAGAACCAGATGCACCGGCACCTGCCCGGAGTGCAGCGTGATGAGCTCTCCGGTCAGGTCCGCTGTCTTCGCCGCGTACGCGGAGCGGACCAACGGCAACGGGTGCCGGATCACGGCCGTGACCGAATCAGTGGCCCGGATCGCCAACTCCTGGCTGAACTCGGTGACCAGGGCACTGGTCATCGCCACCCAGGAGCGCACCGAGGACCCGGCCCCGCCAACGGGGCAGACCAGCAGCAACGCCTGGAACAGGTCCTCCTGGCTCACCGCGACCCGGGCCGCGATGCCCGCTCCGAACGAGTGCCCGACGACGGGGACCTGCGCACCCGCCAACGGGCTGACCGCCAGGGCCGCGCCCAGGAAGTCGGCGTACCCGGTCAGCGACGAGCGGGTCACCGGCAGCGGCGCGCTACCACCGAACCCGGGCAAGTCGATCGCGTGGATGGTCCAGCCGGCAGCGGCCAGGCCCTCGATGGCCCTCCAGTACCCGTTGACCAGCATCCCCCACCCGTGCAGGAACAGCAGCGGGCGGCCGGCATCGGGCCCGTACACATGCCAGCCCACGGGCTGCCCGTTGACCGAGAACGCAAATCGGCGGACACCAGCAGACACACTCCTGTGATCGGCTCCCACGGCCCGCCGGTTGACCCCTGGACACCACCTGATCCCGGACACCACCCGACCGCCGAGGTCGCCGCGTAGCCAGGCGTAGGCAGGTGTCCTAGCCGGCCTCCGGGGCGGTCGGGCAGCGGTCCGAGTACCGTCAGCGCCCATGGCCGTGGACCAGAACACCGTCCTGCTGCTGCTCTACGCCGTGGCCCTGCTGGTCGCGGTGCTCATCTCCGCGCGGGCGCACAGGACGGTCCTGTCCACGGCGGTGCTGTTCCTGGTCGTGGGGATCGTGGCCGGCGACGGTTCATTGGGCATCGTCGACCTGCAGCCCGACGACCCGATCGTCCTCTGGTTGGCCGAGGCCGCGCTGTTCGCGGTCCTGTTCACCGACGGGATGCGTCTGGGCTGGCCCGACCTGCGGGCGGCCTGGCGACTGCCCAGTCGCGCGCTGCTGTTCGGGATGCCCCTGACCATGGCCATCACCGCAGGCCTCGCCTACTGGCTGACGGATCTGAGTATGTTGGAGTGTCTGCTGCTCGGTGCCGCCCTGGCCCCGACCGATCCGGTCTTCGCCGCGGCGCTGGTCGGCAACCTGCGGGTCCCCCACCGCCTGCGCCAGATGCTCAACGTCGAGTCGGGCCTCAACGACGGGCTTGCGCTGCCCGTGGTCATCATCCTGCTGGAGATCGCCTCCAAGGAGGAGCCCCAGATCGGCACGGTGCTCTTCGAACTGCTGCTCGGGGTCGGGATCGGCGTGGTCGTGCCCTGGGCGGTGCTGCGTCTGGAACGCAGCCGGGTGTTCGCCTCGAGCGGTGAGTACATCGCCATCACCGCCGTGGGCATCGCCCTGCTGGTCGTGGGGCTGTGCCTGCTCACCACCGCCAACCTGTTCCTGGCCGCATTCACCGCCGGCATGACCGTGGCCACCCTGGGCCAGCGCGAGGTGCAGGCCTTCCGCGAGCTGGGCGAAGTGCTGGCCGAACTGCTCAAGCTCGGCGCCCTGCTGGTCTTCGGCCTGCTCATCTCGATCCCGTTCCTGCGCGAGATCCCGTGGCCCGGGTGGGTGTTCGCGGTGCTGGCCCTCGTGGTGGCACGGCCCCTGGCACTGCTGATCTCCCTGGCCCGCTCGCCGTTGGACATGCGGGAGAAGGCCGCCGCCATGTGGTTCGGGCCGAAGGGCTTCGCCTCGGTCGTCTACGGCCTGTTGATCCTGGAATCGGGCATCGACGCGGCCGACGCGCTGTTCCACCTGACCGCGTTGACCATCACCCTGTCGATCATCGCCCACGCGTCGACCGACGTGGTCGTCGCGCGCGCGTTCGACGCTCCCCCGTGACCGGTCCGCACCCGGGCCACACCCCGTCGGAGAGCGATCCCCCGAACTGCGTCGGCGGCGCAAGCGGGGTTTGGCACCTATGCTGCCCGGATGGTGGTTATTGCCGGAGTTCATGGAGTGTTGGCCCCGTTCGCCTACCCGCAGCAGGAGATCACCAAGGCGTTCGGAACGATGGTGTCCCCCGATGGTGGCCACGTCGCGCTGGTCGAGAAGATCCATGCCGCCACAGGTGTGCGCAGCCGGAACCTGGCCCTCGACCTGGCGGATTACCCCGACCTCGACGACTTCGGGGCGGCCAACGATGTGTTCATCCGGGTGGGCCTGGACCTGGGCGAGCAGGCCATCCGGGGCGCCCTGGCCAAGGCCGGCCTGAGGCCCGAGGACGTCGACCTGGTGGTGTCCACCTCGGTGACGGGGATCGCGGCACCGTCGTTGGAGGCCCGGCTCGTGCCGGCGTTGGGGCTGCGTCCCGACGTCAAACGCCTGCCGATCTTCGGCCTCGGGTGCGTGGCCGGGGTGGCGGGGATCGCCCGGGTCCGCGACTACCTGCTGGGCGATCCCGACGGGGTGGCCGTGCTGCTCTCGATCGAGTTGTGCTCGCTGACGTTGCAGCACGCGGACGTGTCGATGCCCAACGTGGTGGCCAGCGGATTGTTCGGTGACGGTGCGGCCGCGGTCGTGATGGTGGGAGCCGACCGCGCGCGGCGGATGGGCATCACCGGGCCTCGCGTGCTCGCCTCGCGCAGCCGGATGTATCCCGACACCCAGCACACCATGGGCTGGGACGTCGGCGGCAGCGGGTTCCGGCTCGTGCTGTCGGCCGACGTGCCGACGGTCGTGACCCAGTACCTCGAGGACGACGTCGTCGGTTTCCTCTCCGATCAGGATCTGAAGGTTCCCGACATCGCGAACTGGGTCTGTCACCCGGGCGGCCCGAAGGTGCTGGAGGCCATGGAGTCCTCCCTGGGTCTGACCGACGACGAGCTGGGGGTCACTTGGCGGTCGTTGGCACGCATCGGGAACCTGTCCTCGGCCTCGGTCCTGCATGTGCTCGCCGACACCCTCGAGGGCCGTGACGGCGCCCCGACTCCCGATTCGGGGACACCCGGGCTGCTGATCGCCCTGGGCCCGGGGTTCTGTGCCGAACTCGTCCTGCTGCGCTGGTGACCCGGTGAGCGGCACCACCGTATTCACGGTGCTTATCGTCCTCGTGGGCCTGGAGCGGGTCGCCGAGCTGATCGTCTCCCAGCGCAACCTGCGCTGGAGCGCCGAGCGCGGCGGGCAGGAGCACGGCCGGGGGCACTATCCGGCGATGGTCGTGCTGCACCTGGGCCTGCTGGTGGGGGCCTTGGTCGAGGTCCATCTGGCAGGTCGGCAGATGATCGCCGCCCTGGCGGTGCCGATGCTGATACTGGTGCTGGGCGCCCAGGCGCTGCGCTGGTGGTGCATCGCCTCGCTGGGGCCACGGTGGAACACCCGGGTGGTGATCGTCCCCGGCCTGCCGAGGGTGACTCGCGGTCCCTACGCCCGACTGTCCCACCCCAACTACGTGGCGGTCGTGATCGAGGGGTTCGCGCTGCCGCTGGTCGGCTCGGCATGGGTCACCGCCCTGGTGTTCACCACGCTGAACGCTGCCCTGATGGCGGTCCGGATCCGCACCGAGGACGCCGCACTGAAGCTGCTGCCGGCCGGGTCTCGATGATCGACCTGGTCGTGGCCGGGGGCGGGCCGGTGGGGCTGGCCACGGCGATCGACGCCGCCATGGCCGACCTGGAGGTGGTCGTCGTGGAACCGCGGCCGGGGGCCATCGACAAGGCGTGCGGGGAGGGCCTGATGCCCCAGGCCCTGGCCCGGCTGAACACCCTGGGCATCGACCCGCAGGGAGTGGACCTCACGGGGATCCGCTACCTGTCGGGCGCGCGGGCGGCTCAGGCCACGTTCAGCGCCGGGCCCGGGCGCGGGGTGCGGCGGACGACCCTGCACGAAGCCATGCTGGACCGGGCCCGCCAGGTCGGGGTCCGCATCCACCCGGGCGCAGTGTCCGGGGTGACGCAGACCGCCGCGGGGGTGCATGTTGCAGGAATGGACGCCCGCTACCTGGTCGGAGCCGATGGGCTGCACTCCACTGTGCGCCGGGCAACGGGTCTGGCAGCCCGTCCTGCTGGGGCGCGCCGGTTCGGCCTGCGCCAGCACTTCAGGGTTGCCCCCTGGTCGGACCTGGTCGAGGTGCACTGGCTGCCCGGGCAGGAGGTGTACGTCACGCCGGTGAGCCCGGACACGGTCGGGGTGGCGGTGCTGGGACCCAGGCCGCTGGACCTAGCGGCGGCCATCGCCAGCCTGCCGAGCCTGGCCGACCACCTGTCCGGGGCCGCGCAGGCCAGTGCGCTGCGGGGGGCCGGGCCGTTGCGGCAGTCCAGCACCGCGCGGGTGGCGGGCCGGGTGCTGCTGGTCGGCGACGCGGCCGGCTACGTCGACGCCCTGACCGGGGAAGGGCTGCGGGTCGGCTTCGCCGAGGCGCAGGCAGCCGTCGAGGCGATCGTGACCGACCAGCCCCAGCGCTACGAAGCGGCGTGGACGCGGATCACCCGCTCCTACCGGAACCTGACCAACACCCTGCTCTGGGTCGGCGCGAGGCCCCGCCTGCGCCCGATGATCGTGCCCACCGCGCAGGCGCTGCCGCGTACGTTCACCCGCATCGTCGACCGGATCGCCGGGTAGCCGACGATGGTTGCTCGCCACGCGCAGGTACGCGGACTGGTGGCGGCCTGTCACCCCGGGCCCACCCTCGTGGTCACCGTCGCCATCACCGCCTTGGCGCTGTCCTTGGGCCGAGGACCGATCGGGGGCCTCGCCGTGTTCCTGGCCGTCCTGTCCGGGCAGCTGTCCGTCGGCTGGGCCAACGACGCCCATGACGCGCAGCGCGACCGGCACGCGCAGCGGTGGGACAAGCCCACCGTGCGCGGTGTGGTAAGCGAACGCCGCCTGTGGGTGGCCGCGAGCACCGCTGCCCTCGCGTGCATCCCGCTGTCGCTCCTGGCCGGTGGGGTCATCGGTGGCGCCGCCCACATCGTCGCCGTCGCGTCTGCCTGGGCCTATGACCTGTGGCTGAAGACGACGATCTGGTCGTTCGTGCCCTACCTGGTGTCCTTCGGGCTGTTCGCCCCGTTCCTGACCTACGGGCTGACCCCGCCGCAGCCGCCGGCCGGGTGGGCGGTGGCGACCCTGTCGCTGCTCGGGGTGGGCGCGCATCTGGCCAACGGCATCCCCGACATCGACACCGACCGGGCAACCGACAGCCAGGGACTGGTCGGGCGCCTGGGGGGGCGGCTGTCGGCGCAGCTGGCCGTCGTCGCGCTACTGGCGGCCACCGGTCTGCTCGTGGGGAACCTCGACCTGCACCTGCCCACCGCGGTCGCCATCCTGGCAGGGTTGACCGCGGTCTCGGTCCTGGCCGCCACCGCATCCGGTGGCCGGCACCTGTTCAGGATCGTGATGCTGCTCGCGCTGATCGATTCCCTCCTGCTCAGCCTGAACGCCGGCATCATCGCCGGCGGGTGATCCGGCGGCGGGCCGGGTCGCGAGATCAGGCCTAAGGTCGAGGACGTGCCCGTCGACCCTGCGCGCCCCCCGGACTGGACCGATGTCCGGCTGCACGTGGTGACCGGCAAGGGGGGTACGGGCAAGACGACCCTGGCGGCTGCGCTCGCGCTCGCGCTGGCTGCGGGGGGCCGGCGCACACTGCTCATCGAGGTGGAGGGCCGTCAAGGCATCGCGCAGCTGTTCGACTGCCCGCCGCTGCCCTACGCCGAGCGTCGCGTCGCCGTGGCCCGGGGCGGTGGCGAGGTGTACGCCCTGGCGGTCGATGTCCAGGACGCGCTGCTGGAGTACCTGCAGACCGTCTACCACCTCGGTCGGGCGAGGTGGGCGCTGGACAGGCTGGGGGTCCTGGACTTCGTCACCACGATCGCCCCAGGACTACGCGACGTGTTCCTGACCGGCAAGATCTGCCAGACCCTGGATGCATCCCGGCCCGACGGCGTCCGGTACGACGCCGTCGTGGTGGACGCCCCGCCCACCGGGCGGGTCGCGCGCTTCCTCAACGTCAACGAGCAGGTCGCCGGCCTGGCTCGGGTCGGGCCCGTGCGCAACCAGGCCGAATCGATCATGGAGGTGCTCCGCTCGGCACAGACCGCGGTGCACGTCGTGACCCTGCTCGAGGAGATGCCCACGCAGGAGACCGTGGACGTGGTGGCGGAGTTGGGCGGGATCGGCCTGCCGGTCGGTGGCGTTCTGATCAACATGGTGCGCCAGCCCGTCCTCACCGCCGGTGACCTCACCCAGGCCCGCAGCGGGCAGTTGCCCCGGGCCGAGATCGCCGCCGGGCTGGCGGCCGTGGGTCTGCCCACCAGCGGCGCGGTCGTCGACGCGCTGACCGGGGAGGCGCTCGACGCCACGGACCGGTTCGACCTGGAGGCGACCGAGCGGGCCGCCCTGGCGTCGCTGGGCCGGCCCACCTACGAGCTTGCCTGGTTGGCAGCGGGCATCGACCTCGGCGGGCTGTACGAGCTCGCCGCAGCCCTGACCGAGCAGGGCTTCGGGGTGGGTGGGTCGTGACCTCGAGGGGAACGCACGCGTCTGCCACTGCTGCCCCACGCCTGGACGTGGACGGGCTGCTCGCCGACCGGGGCACCCGGATCATCGTGTGCTGCGGCTCGGGCGGGGTCGGCAAGACCACCACGGCAGCAGCGCTGGCCCTGCGGGCGGCCGAGCAGGGGCGACGGGTGTGCGTGCTGACCATCGACCCCGCGCGCAGGCTCGCCCAGTCGATGGGCCTGGAACACCTGGACAACGTCCCGCGCGTGGTACCTGATGTGGACCTGGCAGCCGGCGGCCTGCTCGAGGCGATGATGCTGGACATGAAGCGCACCTTCGACGAGACGGTGGCGACCCACGCAGCCCCCGACCAGGCCCGGGCGATCTTCGCCAACCCGTTCTACCAATCCATGTCCACCTCGTTCACCGGCACCCAGGAGTACATGGCCATGGAGAAGCTGGGCCAACTGCGTGCCCAGGCCGATGAAGACGGGCGCTGGGACCTGATCGTCGTGGACACGCCACCCTCGCGCTCGGCCCTGGACTTCCTCGATGCCCCCCAGCGGTTGGGTTCCTTCCTCGACGGCCGCACGATCAAGCTCTTCCTGGCACCGGCGCGCCTCGGTGGCCGGACCTATCTCACCGTGTTCAACGCCGGGGTCTGGGCCATGTCCGGGGTCATGAACCGGGTCTTCGGGGCGCAGATCCTCACCAACGTCCAGAGCCTGATCGCCGCCCTGGACACCATCTTCGGCGGCTTCCGCGAGCGCGCCGAACTGACCTACGCCCAACTCCAGGCGCCCGGGACCAGCTTCCTGGTCGTGGCCACCCCGGAGCCCGACGCGTTGCGCGAAGCGGCCTACTTCACCCAGAGACTGGAACAGGATCAGATGGCCCTGGCCGGGCTCGTGCTCAACCGGATCCACAGCACTGATGCCCCGACCCTCACCCTCGAGCGCAGCCGGCTGGGGGCCCAGGACCTGGCCGACCTCCCCGAGCACGGCCTGACCGAGCGGATCCTGCGGGTGCACGCCGAACGCATGGCGCGCATCAGCCGGGAGACCCACCTGATCGGGCACTTCAGCGCCGGCTTCCCACACGTGCCCGTCGCCCGAGCCACAGCCCAGGCGACCGACGTCCACGACCTCGACGGACTGCGCGCGCTGGGCGCCAGCCTGGCCGAAGGCTGACTACGCGTCCAAGACGGGGTCGCCGGGATCGATCACGGCGCGTGGGGCTCGGGTCAGGTGCTGAGGATCACTCGGACGACGCGCTGCCCTGGGCAGGTGAGGGCACCGCTGCGGACAGGACGAATGCGCACGTCGGACGCGTTGCCGCGTCAGATCACCCGGTATCGCAGGCACTGCGCGATACGGAGGACGAGGTCCCATCTGAGCGGCCCGATCAGCGGTTCGCCGACTTGTGGTCGAAAGGCTGGTCGTGGCCAGCCTGGCGCTGCTGGTTCGCGCTCCGCGTGGTCGAAAGACCGCAACAGCATCGGGCGGGTGCAACCACAACTCGGCGCTTCGCGGTTGCGGGGCGCCGGCCGGGGCCGCTTCCCACCACAACTCGGCGATTCGGGCCGAGACGGGCCCGAATTCGCTTCGGTCAGGCGCGGCGATGCCAACTTGCATGGACACGCACCGATGACGAGGCGGGCGAGCTTCCTCGACAACACGACCCGAAGCCGCTGGGCCTGTTCGTGCGGCCCCGCTGGCGATCACAGTCCGAGAGAAGGCCGCGATGAAGGCAGCACGGTTCCACGGACCGCAGGACATCCAGATCCAGGACATCCCCGTGCCGGAGCTGCGCCCGGGAGCGGTGCTGATCGACATCGCCTGGTGCGGGATCTGCGGCACCGACCTGCACGAGTTCCTCGAAGGGCCGATCTTCATCCCCGCGCCGGGGCACCCGCACCCCCTGACCCACGAGCAGGCGCCGGTCACCATGGGTCACGAATTCTCCGGGACGATCTCCGCCCTCGGCGAGGGCGTCACGGACCTCACCGTGGGCGAGCACGTCGTGGTCGAGCCCTACATCGTGTGCGGTCAATGCACATCGTGCACGACCGGCCGGTACAACCTCTGCACGAAGATGGGGTTCATCGGCCTGGCCGGTGGTGGGGGCGGGTTGAGCGAGAAGATCGTCGTCGACCGGCGATGGGTGCATCCGGTCGGCGACATCCCCCTGGACGAGGCCGCCCTGATCGAGCCACTCGCGGTCGGGCACCACGCGTTCGTGCGCAGCGGCGCGAAAGCCGGTGACGTCGCGTTCGTGGGAGGCGCGGGCCCCATCGGTCTGCTGCTTGCCGCGGTCCTGAAGGCCGAGGGCCTCACGGTGATCATCTCGGAGTTGAGCCAAGCGCGGAAGGCCAAGGCGCTCTCGACCGAGGTCGCCGACCACGTGTTGGACCCGAGCCAGGACGACATCACCGCCCGCGTCCTGGAACTCACGAATGGGATCGGCGCCGACGTCTGCTTCGAGTGCTCCAGCGTCAACGCGGTGCTCGACCAGCTGCTCGTCTCGGTGAAGCCGGGCGGGGTGGTGGTCAACGTGTCGATCTGGGGCACACGCGCGACGATCGACATGCAGGCTGTCGTGCTCAAGGAGATCGACCTGCGCGGCACGATCGCCTACGCCAACGACCACCCGGCCTCCATCGAGCTCGTGCGGCAGGGACGGGTCGACCTGGCGCCCTTCATCACGGCGAAGCTCCCGCTGGACCGCCTGGTGGCCGACGGCTTCGACACGTTGATCCATCGCAACGAGACAGCGGTCAAGATCCTCGTGCATCCCTGACCGGGCGCAGTCCTCGCGAGCACAACCACGGACGTCGATCGTCACCGAATAGTTACGAGCCGGTCGTTGGCCCCCTGTTGACTCGACTGTGATCCTCTGGGACGTTGAGGCCACGGTCACAACGAGGCGGATGCGGACAGCGGAACGGATCGCCTGTCCCGGGCGGGAGCGGTTGGACGTGAGCAGCTCGACGAGCACTCCCCTGGTCGAGTTGAGTCAGGTCAACAAGCACTTCGGTGAGCTGCACGTGCTGCGCGACATCACGATGTCGGTGCAGGCCGGCGAGGTCGTGGTGATCATCGGCCCCTCGGGCTCGGGCAAGTCCACGCTCTGCAGGGCGATCAACCGCCTGGAGACCATCGATTCGGGCACCATCTCCCTGGCCGGTCAACCGCTGCCGGCCGAGGGCCGAGCGCTGGCCAAGCTGCGCTCCGACGTGGGCATGGTCTTCCAGTCGTTCAACCTGTTCGCGCACAAGACGATCCTGGACAACATCACGCTCGGGCCGATCAAGGTGCGCGGGGTCAAGCCGGCCATCGCGCGCGAGGAGGCGATGAAGCTCCTGGAGCGCGTCGGTGTCGCCGACCAGGCCGAGAAGCTGCCCGCACAGCTGTCCGGTGGCCAGCAGCAGCGCGTGGCCATCGCACGCGCGTTGGCCATGAATCCGATCGTGATGCTCTTCGACGAGCCGACCTCCGCGCTGGACCCGGAGATGATCAACGAGGTCCTCGACGTGATGGTGGCCCTGGCCCGCGAAGGCATGACGATGCTGGTGGTCACCCACGAGATGGGGTTCGCACGCAAGGCCGCCGACCGGGTCATCTTCATGTCCGAGGGGTCGATCGTCGAGGAGGCGACCCCGGAGCAGTTCTTCACCGACCCGCGCACCGACCGGGCCAAGGACTTCCTGTCCAAGGTCCTGAGCCACTGACGACCCACCGACCGACGACACCGACCGACCACCCCCGACCGACCACCCCCGACCGACGACCCAGGAGGAACACATGATGGACACCCGACGCACCCGATGGGCGGCTCTGGCAGCCGCCTCGATCCTGGCCCTGTCCGCCTGCAGCTCCAACAGTGCCGACGACGGCGCCGCCACGACCCCCTCGCCCATGGCGTTCGAGGCGGGTACGACGATGGCCAAGCTGGCTGACGCCCAGGCCATCACGATCGGCACCAAGTTCGACCAGCCGCTGTTCGGCCTCGTCGGCCCCGACGGCGTCCCGGTCGGCTTCGACGTCGAGATCGCCAAGATGCTGGCCGCGGAGCTGGGCATCCCCGAATCCGGGATCACGTGGACCGAGACGGTCTCGGCCAACCGCGAGCCGTTCATCCAGGACGGCCGGGTCGACATGGTCGTGGCCACCTACACGA
Source organism: Candidatus Nanopelagicales bacterium (assembly GCA_049688395.1). Lineage (GTDB taxonomy): Bacteria > Actinomycetota > Actinomycetes > S36-B12 > CAIYMF01 > Prado023. The sequence goes on along the minus strand of JBAVKQ010000093.1, from coordinate 38,767 downwards.
TCAACGACGAGCGCAAGAAGGTCGTGGACTTCGCCGGTCCCTACTACGAGGCCGGTCAGTCGCTGATGGTCCGCATCGACGACGACTCCATCACCAGCGAGGCCGACCTCGCCGGCAAGACGGTCTGCTCGGTCGACGGCTCCACCCCGGCCGGTAACATCAAGGACAACTTCCCGGACACGAAGCTGGTCGCGTTCGCGGCCTACACCGACTGCCTGGACCCGCTGCGCAACGGGCAGGTCGACGCCCTGACCACCGACAACGTGATCCTCGGCGGGTACGTGTCCGCGAGCCCGGAGGACTTCAAGATCGCCGGCGAGCCGTTCACCGTCGAGCCCTACGGCATCGGCATGGCCAAGGGCGATGACGCGTTCCGCACGTGGATCAACGACACCCTCGAGGCGTCGTTCACCGACGGTCGCTGGGAGGCGGCGTGGGCGGCCACGGCCGGCGAGGTGCTGCCGACCCCCGAGCCTCCGACGGTCGACCGCTACTGATCCAACGGAGTCCGGCCGCGATGGCTGGACGACGCGGTGTGGTGCCCGCGGGAGGCAGGGTCTGGCGCCCTGCTCCCCCGGGCATCACCCGCACCCGGGACCCATCAGCTCGAACAGGCCCATCGGAGACCAGGAGGACGCGTGGCCGCGGTCATCGAGTCACTGCCCGACTACCTCGCCGGCTTCTGGATGACCCTCTACCTCACGGTCATCTCCGGCGCCCTGTCGATCGTGCTGGGCACCATCCTGGCCGCCGCCCGGGTCTCGCCGCTGCGCTCGCTGCGGACGGTGTCCGGGGTGCTGGTCGAGATCGGGCGCAACACTCCCCTGACCCTGGTGTTCGTGTTCTTCGTGTTCATCCTGCCCGGGATCGGGATCATCCTGCCCCTGGGCCGGATCCCGGCGATCATCGCCCTGACCGTCTACACGTCGGCCTTCGTGTGCGAGGCGGTCCGCTCCGGGATCAACTCCGTGGGGATCGGGCAGGCGGAGGCCGCCCGCGCGATCGGCCTGGGCAGCATCGGGGTCATGCGCCTGATCGTGCTGCCCCAAGCGATGCGCACCGTGGTGCCCCCGCTGATCAACGTGCTCATCGCCCTGACCAAGAACACCTCGGTGGCCGCCGGGTTCGCCGTCGTCGAACTGACTGCGACCGGACGAGGCCTGGCCCGTGACTACCCCGCCGACGTGATCTGGATGCTGCTCGGCGTGGCCGCCTTCTACCTGCTGATCACGGTTCCGGCCGGGGCGATCGCAGGCAAGGTCGAGCGGAAGGTGGCGTTCGTCCGATGAGTCGCAGCGTCCTGTACGACGTCCCCGGGCCCAAGACCCTGCGCCGGGAGCGGATCGCGTCGATCGTGGTCGGGGTGCTGCTGCTGGCCGGTGCGCTGTACCTGCTGCGGGGCATGATCGACCGAGGGCTGTTCGACGATCGCTGGCTGATCTTCGTCGACCCGCCCAAGGGCCAGGACGCCATCGACGTGTGGACCGCGCTGCTGCGCGGCCTGCGGGCCACCCTCGAGGCAGCTGCTGTGGCGGCCCCGGTGGCGCTGGTGATCGCCTTCGCGTTGACCACGGTGCGTGCCTCCGGGTCGCGCTGGTTGGGCCGGCCGGTCGTGGTGCTCATCGAGTTCCTGCGCGGGATGCCCGTGCTGTTGATGATGTTCTTCGGCCTGCTCGCCCTGGGCCTCTCGGCGTTCTCGGCGGTCGTGTTCGGCCTGGTGCTCTACAACGCCGCCGTGTTCGCCGAGATCCTGCGCGCGGGGCTGGCGGCCCTGCCCAAGGGCCAGGTGGAGGCCGGGACCGCGATCGGGCTGTCCCGGTGGCAGACCCTGCGCATCATCCAGTTCCCGCAGGTGATTCGCCTGATGCTGCCCAGCCTGATAAGCCAGTTCGTGGTGCTGCTCAAGGACTCCTCGCTGGGCTTCATCGTGGGCTACCCCGAACTGCTGCGCACCATGCAGCTCAACTACAGCTTCTTCGGTGATCGCTACCGGTTCCCGCTGTTCGTGGTGGTCATCGCCATCTACCTGATCGTCAACCTCACCCTGTCGCGGCTGGCCGTCGCCGTGGAGCGCCGGGTGTCCGGGCTCGCCTGAGCAGTGGCGGCTGCCCGCCTCGGACATCGGCGTCGGTCCGAGGCGCAGGGTCAGCTCAGCTCGGCAGGACCGAGACGACCTGCGGCAACAGGGTCGCGGCGATGGCCAACTCCCCGGCGGCGTTCGGGTGGAAGGGGTGCGGATCGGACAGGCCCTGAACCCAGGGCTGGGTGCTGCACAGGGTGTGACCCTCGAAGGTGGGCTGCACGCGGCTGAAGCCGAACGCGTCCGCACCCAGTTCGAGGACGAGGTTGAGCTGGGCGAGCACCGAGCGCATCGGGTCGATCTTCGTGGCAACCTTCGCGGCGGGATCGTCTTCACCCGGGTCCGGGCCGAACCCGTACCCGGGTGCGGGCGGTACCGGCGCCAGCGGATCGGCCAACGCCGAGCAGCCGAACTCGTCGCCGAACGGATCGTAGTATCCGGTGACGATCACCGTGGGCTGGGTCGGCAGGGTGCTGAGCTGCTGGAGCAGCTGTGCGTACTGCAGGCCGAAGGTGTCCAGCCGGCTGCGGATCAGGCTCTGACTGACCTGGTCGTCGCAGCGGGGCAGCCCGTAGCAGTACTTCAGGAAGTCGGCCCAGCCGATGTCGTTGGCACCGATGCTCACGATCACCATCCGCAGTGATGTCAGGGTCTTGAGCACCCCGACCTGCGGTGGCGGGGTGACCGGGCGACGCCCGCTCTGCGCGGTGAGCAGCCCGTCGGAGATGGTCGCCGACGCGCAGCCGAGGTTCTCCACCGTGCGACCTGTCGCCGCCTGAAGTACCTCGGCGTAGGCGTCCTGCGACCGCTGGCACGCGATATCGGCGTCGGTGGGATCGCGCATCGGATCATTGCCGACCCCGGCGGCCGTCGAGTCGCCGATGACCGCGATCTCCACGTCGGCACGCGGCGGCCCGGCGGCGCTCGGGGCCGGGACCAGTGGAGCCGATCCGGTGAGGTCGGCCAGGCTGGCGACTCCAGCGAGCTGGTCGCGTGCCGAGGAGACCGTCAGGGCTGCCGAGGCAGTGGTGAGCACCGCGGCGACCACGCAGGTGGCTGCCAGCGGCCAGATCCGATGGCGTGCGCGTGGATGCGTCGCGCGGGGGCCACGCACGATGCCCTCCGCCGCGATCACGACCAGGTAGGCCAACGCGGCGAACAGGATCGAGGCCAGCACGAGGTCGAGGAAGAACTGGATCCACCCACGGGCCAGCGCCTCGCCGATCGCGCTGGTGTCGGTGCTGATGACGCGCCTGCCGTCATCGGCGTTGGGCTGCAGGAAGGCGCTCGCAGCGGCGTCGCGATTGAACTCCTGCCACACGATCCGTGGCCGGATCGGGCCCTCGAAGGTCTGGATCGTCTCGACCGCCCCGGCACCGAACAGTTCCGCCTGACCGGGGCCTGCCCAGCCCTGCAGCGAACTGGGCGCGACTGCGCCGACCTCGACCTGCTGGCCGAACACAGTCACCGACGCCGCGGGTGTCAGGGCCAGCGCGGCCAGCAGACCCGTCAGGGCCATGCCCAGGATCCCCGCACTGCGCAGCAGGAGGCTGAGCCATCCGCGCTGCGACGCCTCCGGTGCGGCGGCGTCGGTCTGGTGGGGATTCGTCATGGGTCTGGGCGCAGATTACCCGATTCCGGGCGTTGGCCCACACCGCAATGACGAAGGAGGCCTCCACCGCGAACGGTGGAGGCCTCCTCGAAGACTGTGCAGCGTCAGACGGCGCGCACGTTCTCCGCCTGCGGGCCCTTCTGGCCCTGCGTGATGTCGAACTCGACGCGCTGGTTCTCATCGAGCGAACGGTAGCCGTCGGCCGCGATGGCCGAGAAGTGGACGAAGACGTCCGGGCCGCCGCCGTCCTGAGCGATGAAGCCGAAGCCCTTCTCGGCGTTGAACCACTTGACCGTACCTTGTGCCATGTTTCTTGATCCTTTGCGATTGCTCTTTCATGTGTGCAGGGCCAACGCGTGTGCCGATCCCTGGGCTGCGGCATCGCTCCCCTCAACAGATGACGCCCGACGGACAATCCCGCGGGCGTCCCCAATCACGGCGAACCCTGCTTTGCAGCGCACCCAAAGGTACCACGGCAACGCCGCGAAGCAGCCCGTCTGCGCCCGACGCCCGCCGATCAGATTCCGAGCGTGACCCCGAACGGCAGCTCGAGCCGGTTGGCACGCATGAGCGCGTTGTCGGCAAGGATCTCCCGGGTGGGGCCGTCGGCGACGATCTGCCCCTGGCTCATCACGAGCGCGCGCGGGCACAGCTCGAGTGCGTAGAGCAGGTCATGGGTCACCATGAACGTGGTCACGTCCAGGGCACGCAGGATGTCGGCGAGCTCGCGCCGGCTGGCCGGGTCCAAGTTGCTGGAGGGCTCGTCGAGCACGAGGATCTCCGGACGCATCGCCAGCACCGTGGCCACCGCGACCCGTCGGCGCTGGCCGAAGGACAGGTGGTGCGGTGGGCGGTCGGCGAACTGCGCCATGTCCACCTGGGCCAGGGCCTCGGCGACCCGTGCATCGAGCTCGGCGCCGCGCAGGCCGAGGTTCGCCGGACCGAAGGCCACATCCTCGGCGACGCTGGGCATGAACAGCTGGTCATCGGGGTCCTGGAACACGATGCCGACGCGGCGGCGGATCTCCAGCAGCCCGGCGCGGTCATCGGGGTCGACCTCGAGCCCACCGACGCAGACCGTGCCCACTCCCCCACTGATGATCCCGTTGAGGTGCAGGACCAAGGTGGTCTTGCCCGCGCCGTTGGGACCGAGCAGGGCCACCCGCTCGCCGGAGGCGACTTGCAGGTCGATGCCGAACAGTGCCTGGTGGCCATCGGGATAGGAGTAGGCCAGGCCGGAGATCGCGAGGCTGGGCGGGGGGGCGGCGGGGACAGCAGGGGCCGAGGCGGAACTGGGCAGTGCGGAGGGCAGGGAGCTGGGCACGGAATCCTCGTGGTTCTTCATCGGGTCGGCCACGCAGTCAGGTGACAATTCATCGGGTCGCCCATGCGATCAGGCAGACGATCAGGGCGAGTCCGGGCAGGGTCAGGCCCAGCAGCCACTGCGAGCGGCTCGTCACGGGCGCATCGAGCACCGGCATCGTGCCGGTGTAGCCACGGCTGAGCATGGCCAGGTGCACCCGTTCGCCCCGCTCGTAGGAGCGGATGAACAGGGCCCCGGCCGACTGCCCGAGGACCGGCCACGAACGCACGCCGGTGGCCTGGAAACCGCGGGACTCACGCGCCACGCCCATCCGGTGCATCTCGTCGGCGACGACGTGCATGTAGCGCAGCATGAACATCGTGATCGACACCATCACCGCGGGCAGGCGCAGGGCCGCCAGGCCGGCGATGATGTCGCGGGATCGGGTGCTCGCGGCCAGGATGACCGCGGCCAGGACGCCCAGGGTGGCCTTGGCCAGGATCCCCCACGCCGCCCACAGCCCGGCCACCGACAGCCAGACCCCGAGCACGCGGACGCTGGGGTCCGGGCCGAAGAACGGCATCAGCACCGCGAACAGCACGAACGGGATCTCCACCAGCATCCGCGGCGCCACGATGCGGGCGTTGAGCCCAGCGATCGCCGCGATCCCGATCAGCATGGCCGCGTACAGACCGAACGCCCAGAACTGCTCGGCGGGTGTGGCGACCACGACGAACATGAACAGCACCAGTGCGACGATCTTCACCTCGGGCGCCAGCAGGTGGATGGTCGTGTGCCGGTGAACGTACAGGGCCTCGCCGACGTCGTGGCCGTGCTGGTGGCCGGCGCCCATCAGCCGCCGGACGCGGGGACGGCGTCCGCCGTGGGCTCAGCGGCTGCGTTGCGGTTGCGCCGCCCCAGCCACACGAACAGCCCGAAGGCCAGCACCCCGGTGGCGATCAGGCCCACCACACCGGCCAGTCCGACACTGAGCCGCTCATCGGACACCCCCGCCACGCCGTAGTCGGACAACGGCGACCCGGCGACCGCGGAGTCCTGCGCGGCATCGATGAAGCCGACATCCTCGGCCACCTTCTCCAGCCCGTCGGGGGAACTGCTGGCGTAGAAGCTGACGATGCCGGCCAGGAACAGGCTGATCACGAGCCCAGCCCCGACGACGATCCACAGGCCGCGCCTGCTGCTCGCGCTCGTCATCTGGAGGCCACCTCCACCGCGGGACGAAGTTCGGGCTTGGGCAGCAGGTCACGGACCCCGCGGACCAGGTCCGGCCGTGCGGCGAGGACTGCTCCGACGGTCAGCGCCGTGATCAGGCCCTCGCCGATGCCGATCAGCACGTGGGTGCTGACCATGGCTGCCAGTACCGTGCTCACCGAGTACGTTCCCGCTCCGGCGATCGCGTACTCGAGGGTGAAGGCCGCAGCTGAGGCCGGCACCGAGAGGAACGCGGCGATGAAGGCCGCGACGGTCCAACTGCGTCGGGTCTTGGGCAGCACCCGAGCCAGCAGCCGGAACGTCGGCCAGGCCACGAGCACGGTCACGAACGCCATGTTCACGATGTTCAGACCCAGGGCGGTCAACCCGCCGTCGGCGAACAGCAGCGCCTGGACCATCAGGACGATCGATACCGCCAGCACCCCGGTATAGGGCCCGATCAGGATCGCGGCCAGTGCTCCTCCGAGCAGGTGCCCGCTGGTCCCGGCCGCCACCGGGAAGTTGAGCATCTGCGCGGCGAACACGAACACCGCGACCAGGCCGGCCATCGGTGCGGTGCGGTCGTCGAGTTCCTTGGAGGCGCCCTTGAGCGCGATCCCGATCCCCGCGATGGCAACGACCCCGACAGCCGCGGACAGGGGTGCCGAGACGAATCCGTCGGGCATGTGCATGGCGATGCTCCTCGATCAGGTTCGGACTGAGTCCCGACACACCGGGTGCTCGGCCCAGTACTCCTGCAAAGTATTCCCAACAACGCCAGTCCGCAAGTGCGCGCTGCCGCGACGGCTGGTCAGAAGGGAGCATTCTCGGTCAACCAGCCCAGCAGGGCTGCCGTGACCTCGTCGGGGGCCTCGTTCTGCACGAAGTGCCCGGCGGACTCGATCCGGACGACCTGTGCCTCGTTGGGGAATGCGATCGACCCGCGCAGGGCCTGGGCGCTGATCATCTCCGCACCGAGGAACCGGTCCTGGACGCCCCAGATGATCAGCACCGGTGCGCTGATCGGACGCAGGTGCCGGCGCGCCGTGCGCAGCCCGGAGCGGAACGCGCCCCGGTACCAGTTGACCGGGCCGCGGGCGTCGGCCTCGGTGGCGAATGCCTCCGCGTACGGGGTCAGCGTCTCGCGGTTCCACACCGAGCGGTTGTACGAACCCGCCACCAGGGTCTTGGGCATCGTGCGGACCAGGAAGCGTTCGGGCAGCCACGGCAGCTGGAAGAAGAACATGTACCAGGACTTGCGGATCTGCGCCGGGCTGTGGGTCAAGTGCGCCATCAGTACCCGTGGTGGTGGGCAGTTCATCGCCACCAGGCCGCAGACCCGCTCGGGGAACAGGTGGGCCACGGTCCAAGCCACTGCACCGCCCCAGTCGTGGCCGACGACGACCGCCTGCTGGGCCCCGGCGGCATCGAGCATGGCGATGACATCGGCGGCCAGATCCCCGGTCGCATACGACCCTGCGCGCACGGAGCCGGCGTACCCGCGCTGGTTTGGCGCGATCACCCGGTAGCCGGCTGCGACCAGGGCCGGGATCTGGTGGCGCCACGAGATGTTGAGCTCGGGGAAGCCGTGCAGCAGGATCACCACCGGCCCGTGCGCCGGGCCGTCGATGATCGCCTCGAAGTCACCGCGGGCGGTATGCAGGGTGGGCATGCCCCGATCCTGCCGCACCCGTGCCCGCTGTGGGTCGGCGGACTGCGGGTCCTCAGCCCGAGAGCAGTCCGTGGACCTCATCCAGGACCTCGGAGATCGGCGCGCGCACCACGACCTGAGCGTCGTGGTCGTAGGGCGTCGGTTCGGCGTTCACGATCGCCAGGCATTCGGCGACCCCGGCCAGGCCGGCGACGGGGTTGACCTGCAGGGACGTGCCGATGGCCACCAGCAGGTCAGCCTCGGCGGCCGCGTCGAACGCTGCCTCGAGTACTGCCCGGTCCAGGGCCTGGCCGAACGAGATCGTCGCCGTCTTGAGGATGCCTCCGCACAGAACGCAGGGCGGGTCGGGCTCCGGTCGGGCCAGGATCTCGGGGGTCGGCCAGCGCATGCCGCAGGACATGCACACGATCTGCCAGATGGTGCCGTGCAGTTCGAGGACGTCGGTGGCCCCGGATCGCTGGTGCAGGCCGTCGATGTTCTGGGTCATGAGCGTGGTCAGGCGCCTGGCGCGCTGGAGTTCGGCCAGGGCATGGTGCCCGCGGTTCGGTTCGGCCGACCAGGTGGCGTTCTGCCGACGGTTGGCCCAGGCCGTGCGCCGTACCTCGGGGTCGGCCAGGTAGGTGGTGATGTCGAACATGGCCTGCGCGCCGGGGTTGCGGGTCCACAGTCCGTTGGGGCCACGGAAGTCCGCGATCCCGGAGTCCGTGGAGATGCCCGCCCCGGTGAGCACGGCCACCGTGGGCGCGCTGCGCCAGAGATCGGCGAGATCCGTGGGTGTCTGCATGCGGCCCATCCTGCCCTCGTCGGTGGCCACGCGCGCGCACCTGCCGCTACCGGTGATGGTGCATCGTGCCGCGTGTGCGCCGGGGCTCGACCGAGCTCGAGCCCTCGGCCACGGGATCGGTGCGCTCGGCCCAGCGCCCGTAGCGGCCCGACAGCGGCCCGGCACTGATCCCATGGGCGAATGCGCTGAGCACCACCGTGATGCCGATGACGCCGCCCACATCGGTCATCAGCGCGGAACCGGAGCCCAACTCCTCCACGGCGAGCAGACCGAAGACGATCGTGGCCAGGCCACGGGGCCCGAACCAACCGATGAACAGCACCGTCGGCACCCGCAGGCCGGTGCCGATCAGGCTCAGGGCGACCGGCAGGATGCGCAGGACGGTCAGGGCCAGAACGGCCAGGATCGCCCACTGCCAACGGAACCCGGCGTCCAGGACCAGCAGCAGGATGCCACCGGCGAGGAACCACACGACGAAGCTCAGCAGGTCCGCCGACACCTCGAGCAGGTCCGAGGTCTCGTGCTCGTCGTCCAGGGTGATGCTCGCGGCGCCGAAGACGACCCCGCCGACGAAGGCCGCGATGAACGCGTTCGCCCCGACCTGATCAGCGAGGCCGAAGAGGAGCAGCGGGATCGCGAAGGTGGCGACCTGTCGACCCCGTCGCCCGCTCAGGTGCCGCGCGCGAGAGCGATCCATGCTCCAGGCCGCAGCCAGGCCGACCGCCACCGCCAGGGCAACGGCCAGCGCCACCGGGATCAGGCCGACCTGCAGCACGCCGGGGGTCTGCTCGCCGGCACCGCTGGCCAGGGCGGACAGGGCCAGCAGGACGATCGGGGTGGCCAGTCCGTCGTTGAGGCCGCTCTCCACGTTCAGCCCGCGACGAACGCGCATCGGCACCACCGGGTTCAGCACGGTCGGGGCGCCGAGGCCGGCATCGGTGGGGGTGATCGCCGCGGCCAGCAGCCAGGCGCCGGCGATCCCCAGCGCGGGGAACAGGGCGTGGGTCACCAGGAAGGTCGCGACGATGGCCAGGGGGAAGCCGATCAGCAGCAGCCGCAGCGACAGCCCGGCATCGTGGCGCAGCCGGGTGAGCATCACTGTGGAGGCGTCGTGGAACAGGATCATCACGAGCGTCACCTCAGCGGTGACGTGCACCAGTTCGGTGTCGACGTCCAGCGCGGTGCCCGCGAACACGGCGGCGCCGGCCAGGAGGCTGAGCATGGGGGCGCTGATGTTGGCCGCGGTCAGGCGGTGGGCAACCAGCGCGTAGGCCAGCACCAGGCCGGTCACCACGGTGATCGCTTCGCCGAACATGCTCGGATACTAGGCACCGACCGGTCGATAGGGTGGGTGGAGCATCCTGCGGCCAGGACACTGGCCCCGTCGCAGCCGCCGGGCCGCCATGATGGGTGCGTGCCCATCGCCGACGCCGTGACCGTGATCGCGCAGGCAGCCCTGGCCGCGGACCCCCGCTGTGGTGCGACCCGACTGGTCTGCATCGACGGTCCAGCGGGCTCGGGCAAGACGACGATGGCTGCTGCACTGGCCGGCGCCTGCGCAGGCGCGCCCGTCGTGCACATGGACGACCTCTATGAGGGCTGGGGCCAGCAGTTGGGCGATCCGCTGGCCGACCGCATCGAGGCGTGGCTGCTCGTGGGGTGGCGCGACGGGCTGCCAGGCATGCATCCGCGCTACGACTGGGTGGCCGGGCGGTTCGGGCAGTGGATGTCGGTTCCGCCCGCTCCGGTGGTGATCCTCGAGGGCTGCGCGAGCGCGTCGGCGCGGGTGCGCGAGCGGGCCAGCCTGGTCGTGTGGGTGCAGGCACCGGCGGATCTGGCCCTGCAACGGGGGCTGGCTCGCGACGGGGACGCGATGGCCGAGCACTGGCGGGCCTGGCAGGCCCACGAGGCCGCCCACTTCGCGGCCGACGGGACACGTGCGGCGGCCGACGTTCGGGTCGACGGTCGCACCGGCCGGCTCCTCGACTGACCCGGACACCCGCCGTGGGCCGTGCTACATCGGGGGCCAGGGAAGGGTGGGCCACTGCGCCCCGGGCATCGGGAACCTCCTGGTGCGCAGCAGCTCGTCGAGTCGTGCGTGCGCTGCGGCCACCTCGTCGGTGGACAGGTGGCCCCGGCCTGCCGCGGCCGCGACGGCCCCGTCAGCCGCGCCCCCGTCAGCCGCGCCACCGTCCGTCGCGCCACCCCATTGGGTCACCAGGCTGCGGAACGACGTCGCCCCGGCGTCGAGCTCCTCAGCCAACGCGTCGGGCAGCCGCTCGCCGGCCCAGCCCCAGAGCACCGTGCGCAACTTGTTCTCCACGTGGAAGCTCACCCCGTGGTCGATCCCGGCCAGCCCGCCGTCGGCCCGCCGCAGCACGTGCCCGCCCTTGCGGTCGGCGTTGTTCACCAGGGCGTCGAGGACGGCCAGGCGTTGCAGCGCTGGCGAGTCCTCGTGGGCCAGGACCACGATCCCGCCCTCGCTGGTGCGCCCCTCGGCGATCTGTCGCCACCGGTCGGGCACCTGGTCCCGGTCGAACAATCCGACCGGCGGATCGTCCACCGCCTCGATCCACTCCTGGCACATCCCCGGCCCCAGCGGTCCGTCGGTACGCCAGTGCGTCGCCGGGATCAGGTCCCAACCCAGGCCGGCGGCCACCTGGGCGCAGAGCACCTCGCGTGCGGCCAGTGCCGTGTCCGGGAAGTCCCAGAGCGGGCGCTCGCCCCGGACCGGCTTGTAGATGCACCGGATCGCTCCGGCGTCGGTGGACACCTGCGCCAGCAGCGCGAGGTTGGAGGCATCGGCCAGCCGGCCGAGCACGTGCAGGTCGCCGGTGGCGAGCTCCGGCAACCTCACCGCCGGTAGCCGTTGGCCCGCGGGCAGATGTGCCCGGCCGGGTCCAGCGGCTGCTGGCAGAACGGGCACGGCGGGCGCCCGGCAGCCACGACCTTGCGGGCCCGGACGACGAAGTCCACGGCCTGGTTCAGGGTGCTGCGCACCCGCAGGATCGGCGGGCCCTCGTCCGCGTCGTCGATCTCGGTGGGGTCGATGTCCTCGTCCCCGCTGGGACCGTGCAGTTCGAAGAGCATCTGGTCATTGGCCGGATCCCAGCCGAAGGCGATGGCCGCCACCCGGAACTCCTCGACCAGGGGGACCTCCAACGGGTCCACATCCGTGGGGCCCGGTTCGGGCACCTCGAACTCGAAGCGCGTGGCGACGTTGGCGACCAGCTCCTCGAGCCGATCGGCGAGCATCGAGACCTGCTCCTTCTCCATGGCAGCCGTGTTGATGCGACCACCGGAGCGGGCCTGCACGAAAAATGTGCGCTCACCGGGCATCCCGACGGTGCCCACGACGAACCGCTCCACAGGATCGTGCAGGTGGATCAGACGCGGCATGGGCAGAATCGTAGTCGGCGTTCCAGCGATCTGCCGGACGTCCGGAGCACACTGGCGCGCATCGGGCCGGATCAGCCGGCAGCCGTGGTCCGCCTGGTCAGCCGCTGCCGCCCCCGACAGTGGGTCGGGCCGCGGCGGAGTGCCCCGGCAGCCCGCGGCCGGTGTCGTTCATCCGCAGCACCATTGGTCGGGTCGTGCCGTACTGGACGATGCTCAGCGAGCCGGGGCCGACCACGATGCGCTGGAACTCGTCGAAGGGCTGGCCCAGCGCCTCGGAGAGGATCGCCTTGACGACGTCCCCGTGCGAGACCACCGCGATCGTGGCCTCCGGGTAGGCGCCCACCCAGCCGCGCACCGCCGCGACCGCACGCTCGGCCATCGCCGGCAGGGACTCCCCGCCGGGGAACGTCACTGCCGAGGGCTGCGCCTGGATGACCGGCCACAGCGGCTCCTCGGCCAGCTCGGCCAGGGCGCAGCCGGTCCACTGCCCGTAGTCGCACTCGATCAGCCGGTCGTCGACGTGCCGGTTCACGTCGGTGCGCTCACGCAGCAGTCCGTCGGTGGTCTGCACGCACCGCTCGAGTGGGGAGTGCACCACGGCGGCCAGCGGCACGCCGCGCAGTCGGTTGCCCAGGCTGCGAGCCTGCCGGCGGCCGTGGGCGTCCAGGGGCACCCCGGGCGCCCGGCCGGCCAGGATGCCCGTGGCGTTGGCCGGGGTCCGACCATGACGGACCAGCAGCACAGTGGTCATCGGGTGATCGGGGTCATCGTGACATCCGGGTCATCGCTTCATCCGGTACATCGAACGAAGGGTAGCCGGACACGTGCGCACCCGCGGTGCGACCATGGCCCGGTGATCGTGGGAATGGGACGCTACTGCCACGGCGTCGAGGTCGATGAGGCGCAATCCCGGCTGGTCCGCTCCGCGGGCACGATGACCGACGACGCGGTCTTCCTGGTGCGCGCGATGTACGGGCGGGCCGGTGGCGACCCCTCGGACTTCATCTGGGTCGCGCTGGCCTCCCCGGAACGCCCGGAACTGACCGCGCTGGCCGAGGTGTTCGACATCCCGGCACTGTGGGTCGATGATGCGCTGAACCCACGGCAGCGGGCCAAGGTGGAGATCTCCCCGCACGGTCGGGCGCTGATCGTGTTCAAGGTCGTCATCTACGACGAGCCGACCTCGGCGATCGAGACCGGGCAGATCGCGGTGCTCGTCGGGCAGTCGTATGTGCTGACGGTGCGCCTGGGGCCGGTCGGCCAGCTGGGGCAGGTGCGCCGGGACACGGTGGCCCGCCAGGAGTTCCTCGACCATGGCCCGATGGCTGCCCTGCATGCGATCACCGACGCGATCGTCGATGGCTACCTGGTGGCCGCTGACGAGATCGGCAAGGACCTCGACGTCATCGAGGAGCACGTGTTCTCCCCTCGCGTCACCGACGACTCCGAGACGATCTACCTGCTCAAGCGCGAGAACCTGGAGCTGCGCCGGGCCATCTCCCCGCTGGTCCCGCACGCGCAGAGCCTCGTAGAGGCGCGCATGCCCGGCGTTCCGGAGGCGATGGGCACCTACTTCCACGACCTGGGCGACCACCTGCTGCGCGCCAACGACGCGGCCGAGTCCTACGAGAGCCTGCTCATGACCATCCTGCAGGCGTCGAACTCCCGGCAGTCGCTGCAGCAGAACACCGACATGCGCAAGATGGCGGCCTACGCAGCACTTCTGGCGGTGCCCACCGCGATCGCCGGCATCTACGGCATGAACTTCACCACCATGCCCGAGCTCAGCTGGCAGTTCGGGTACCCGGCCGTCCTGCTGGTGATGGCCGGCATCCTCGTGGTCATGTTCCGGGCGTTCAAACGCTCCAAGTGGTTGTGAGGCTGCGGCCGACTGCTCGGTCGGTGCGGCCCGCACCTGGTTCGCCGAGTTCTGGTCCAACCGGGCCGTGGATCGATCGGCTCGGTGCGCGTTCGCGGAGTTGTGGTTGGAAGAACGCCCGGGCGCTCGGGTCTTTCGACCACGCGAAGCGCGAATCAGCAAGACCTATCTGACGACTGGTCCCCTTGCGACCACAAGTCGGCGAACCACGCCGATGAGCCCGGTCAGGCGCTGGTGAGCACGCCGGTGCCGAGCAGGACCAGCACCAGGGCGCCCAGTCCGATCCGGTAGATCACGAACGGCAGGTAGGAGTTGGTGGACACGTAGCGGATCAGCCAGGCGATGACCGCGTACCCGATCACGAACGCGATCAGCGTGGCCAGGATGGTCGGGCCCCAGGACACGGCCGGGTCGCTGCCGATATCCAGCGCCTGGTACAGCCCGGAGGCCAGCACGGCGGGAATCGCCAACAGGAACGCGTACCTGGTGGCCGCCTCTCGCGTGTAGCCCAGGAACAGGCCGCCGGTGATGCTGGCCCCCGATCGCGAGACACCCGGCACCAGGGCCAGGGCCTGGCACAGCCCGTAGATCAGGCCGTCGGGCACCGAGAGGTCCGCGAGCTCCTTGGTCTGCCGACCGACCCGGTCGGCGATCCCCAGCAGGATGCCGAAGGCGATGAGGGTGAATGCCACCAGGTACAGGTTGCGCGCCACGGTCTCGATCTGGTCGGAGAACACGAACCCCAGAACGCCGATCGGCAGGGTGCCGACGATGACCAGCCAGCCCATCCGCACGTCCGGGTCCTTGCGCGCCTCCGGGTGCGTGAACTGGCCCAGCCAGGCACGGATGATCCGCGCGATGTCCTTGGCGAAATAGAGCAGGACGGCGGTCTCGGTGCCGATCTGGGTCACGGCGGTGAACGCCGCACCGGGGTCGCTCCATCCGAAGAACTGCGAGAACACGAACAGATGGGCGCTGCTGGACACGGGCAGGAACTCGGTCAGCCCCTGCAGGATTCCCAGGATCACCGCTTGGAACCAGGTGACCGGCTCCGGGGTGGCGGCGGCGTCCTGGATCACCGCGAGCATCTGCACCGCACTTACCTCCTGCACCCAAGCCCTCGCCACGCGGGCGGATCGCCGAAGCCGGCGCCGCGCCGAGCCTAGTGGCTGTCGGTCGCGGGCCCGCGCAGCCGATAGCGTGACGCGCCATGGAGAGCAGGGCAGTGGGACGCAGCGGTCTGCACGTCAGCCGCGTCGGTCTGGGGACGATGACCTGGGGCCGGGACACCGACGAGTACGAGGCGCGCGACCAGTTCGAGCTGTTCCTGGGAGCCGGTGGAACGCTGTTCGACACCGCCGACGTGTATGCCTCCGGTGCGGCCGAGGAGCTGCTCGGGACGCTGGTGTCCGAGGCCGGCGTGCGCGAGGAGGTCGTGATCGCCACGAAGGCCGGCGGCCGGCGGACCCCGGACCGGCGCTTCGACACCTCGCGCCGGCACCTGCTACGGGCGCTCGACGGATCGCTGGCCCGGCTGGGCACCGACTACGTGGACCTGTGGCTGGTGCACGGCTGGGACGGGGTCACCCCGATCGAGGAGACGCTCTCCGCGCTGGCTGCCGCCCAGGAGTCCGGGCGGGCCAGGTACGTGGGGGTCTCGAACTTCGCGCCGTGGCAGTTGGCGCTGGCGGCCACGACCGCGCAGCACCGGCACGGCCTGGCGCTGGTGGCCAACGAGGTGGAGTACTCGCTGCTGGCCCGCGACGGGGAGCTCGACGCGTTGGCGGCCGCGGCCGCGGTGGGCTCCGGGGTCCTGGCCTGGTCGCCGATCGGGCGCGGCGTGCTGACCGGCAAGTACCGGCACGGCACGCCGGCGGACTCCCGCGGCGCATCCCCGCACCTGGGCGGCTTCGTGCGCGAGTACCTCGACCTGGCGCACCGGCGGATCGTGGACGCGGTGTGCACCGCAGCCGAGGGGCTCGGCGTGGCACCCGTCGAGGTGGCGGTCACGTGGGTGCGCGACCGGTCAGGGGTGGCCTCGGTCCTGCTCGGGTCGCGCACCGCGGCGCAGTTGCGCGGGGCGCTGCGCTCGGACGACCTGGTGCTGCCCGTCGAGATCCGGGCGGCTCTCGACGAGGTGTCCGCGGGGATCTGAGCTCGCGCGGCTCAGCAGGCGCGCAGGAAGCGGTCCAGCACCCGCACGCCGAACTGCAGCCCGTCGACCGGGACCCGCTCGTCGACTCCGTGGAACAGTGCGCCGAAGTCCAGGGTCGGGGGCAGCCGCAGGGGGGCGAACCCATAGCAACGGATGCCCAGCAGCGAGAATGCCTTGGCATCGGTCCCACCGGACAGCGTGTAGGGCACGGGCCGGGCTCCGGGGTCCTCGGCCCGCAGCGCTGCGCCCATCGCGTCGATGGACGGGCCGTCGAAGCTGGTCTCCAGGGCGATGTCGCGCACGAGGAACTCGCGGGTCACCCGGTCGCCGAGCAGGTCGTCGATGGTGGTGAGCATCTCGTCCTCGAGTCCGGGCAGGAACCGGGCGTCGACGTGGGCCACGGCCTGGCCGGGGATCACGTTCACCTTGGCCCCGGCCTCGAGCATGGTCGGATTGACCGTGTTGCTCAGGGTGGCCCCGACGATCCTCGCGAGAGGTCCGAGGACTCGTCGCAGTCCCTCGAGGTCGTAGGGGTCCAGGTCCACGCCCAGCGCGTCGGACAGCTCGGCGACGAAGGCCCGGGTCGTGGGCGTGACCCGCACCGGGAAGCGGTGCTCGCCCAGCCTGGTCACGGCCGCGCACAGGTTGGTCACCGCGTTGTCGTCGTTGAGCATCGAGCCGTGGCCGGCGCGGCCGGCGGCGGTCAGGCGCAACCAGCCGATGCCCTTCTCGGCGGTCTGCACCAGGTAGAGGCGCAGGTCGTCGCGGATGGTCATCGAGAAGCCGCCGACCTCGCCGACCGCCTCGGTGACGCCGGTGAAGATCTCCGGGCGGTGCTCGACGAGCCAGTGCGAGCCGTGCAGCCCGCCGGCCTCCTCGTCGGGCAGCAGCAGGAGGACGACGTCGCGCCGGGGTCGGGTGCCGGTGCGGCCCCAGTGCCGGGCCACCGCCAGGATCATCGCGACCATGTCCTTCATGTCGACCGCCCCGCGGCCCCAGACCATGTCCAGGCCGGAGTCGGGGTCGGTGGCGATCTCGGCTGCGAAAGGTGGGTGCGTCCAGTCCGCGGCCGCGGCGGGGACCACGTCGAGGTGACCGTGCAGCAGCAGCGCGCGCCGGGCGGCGTCCGGTTCGGTGCCCGGGATGCGCATCACGAGCCCGGCGCGGCGCGCGGAGGTGGTGTGGAAGGGCTGCGGGTCGTAGCCGGCCTCGCGCAGGGCGGCCTCGGCGTACTCGGCGGCCTCGATCTCGCCGACCGTGTCGGGGCTCGGGCCGGCGTTGGTGGTGTCGATGCGGATCAGGTCGCGCAGGAGTTCCACGGCGTCGGCCTCGGCGCCGGGAAGTGCCTCGAGGGCGGGATCTGCGGTCGATGTCGACCCGGGCGCGGCGGGGTCCTCGGGCGCGGGGTGTTCCGTGCGATCGGTCACGGACCCATCCTGCCGCGTCCGGGCCGCGCGCGGCGTCCGGCCGGGGCAGAATCACCCCATGAGCGAGACCCTGGAGACCGCGACCGGCTGGCTGACCCACGACGACCTGTCCGCGGCGCGCGAGACCCTGCCGATCCTCTACGTCGAGGCGGTGCCGGTGCGGGTGGACGCCGCGGGGCGGATCACCGCGGTCGGGCTTCTGCTGCGGGCCCGCCCGGACGGGACGTTGTCGCGGGCCGTGGTGGCCGGCCGCGTGCTCTACAGGGAGCGGATCCGCGACGCGCTGATCCGCCACCTGGAGAAGGACCTCGGCACGGTCGCGCTGCCCCGGCTACCGATCTCGCTGTCGCCGTTCACGGTCGTCGAGTACTTCCCGGACCCGACGGTGTCGGGGTTCCACGACCCGCGCCAGCACGCGGTCGCCCTGGCCTACGTGGTGCCGGTCGACGGGGACTGCGCGCCCAGCCAGTCGGCGATCGACCTGGCCTGGCTGACCCCCGATGAGGCCACGTCCGAGGCGGTCCTGGCGGAGTTCTCCGGAGGGCAGGACCGGTTGATCCGCCTGGCGATGGCCTTCGGCGGCCGGCTGCCCTGATCGCCGCAGGCGCCAGCAGGCCTGGCGCGCTCGAGCGATTGGTCGGAACGGTCGCCGGGTTGCTACTCTGTGCGGGCCTCCTGAGCGCTGCTCCAGCGTGACGGGGACACCTCGTCCGGGTGGCGGAATAGGCAGACGCGCTAGCTTGAGGTGCTAGTGCCCTTTACCGGGCATGGGGGTTCAAGTCCCCCCTCGGACACCACACGACGACCCCTGAACTGCGCCGATGCAGGCAGGGGTCGTTCTGCGCCGGCTCCGGGTTCTGCGCCGGCTCTGGGTTCTGCGCCAGCTCCCGGTTCGGGGGCCGGCCACCCTCAGAGGCCACGGGGCTTGAGGTACCGCTCGGCCACTGCACCGAGCCAGTCGAAGGTCAGCGCCACGATGGCCACCATCCCCGCGCCGACGATCAGCACCGGGTCCTGCTGGAGCTTCAGGCCGGAGTTGATGGTGATCCCCAATCCGCCGCCCCCGATCAGGAACGCCAGTGTGGCCATGCCGATGTTGATGATCACCGCGGTGCGCACCCCGGCGATGATGATGGGCACAGCCAGCGGGAGCTCGATGCGCAACAGCGCCTGCCGCTTGGTCATCCCCATCCCCCGGCCGGCCTCGATGATGGCCTGGTCGACCCCGTCGATGCCCACGATCGTGTTGCGCAGCACCGGGAGCAACGCGAAGAGCACAAGGGCGTAGATCGCGGTGTCGGTGCCCTGGCCGAAGATGATCAGGAAGATGATCAGCAGACCGTAGGCGGGCAGCGCCTGCCCGGTGTTGGCCACACCCAGCACCCCGGGGGCGAACCGGCGCAGCGACGGGCGGGTCAGGGCGATGCCCAACGGGATGCTGATGGCCATGACCAGCGCGGTGGACCAGAAGGCGATCGTGATCATCTCGACCGTCTGCGGCCAGAGCTTGGTGCTCCAGTCCAGCGCGCTGGACTGCTGGAAGCTGGCGCCGGAACCCAGGTCCAGGCTCGCGTAGTAGCGCACCAGCAGCAGCGTCAGGATGAGGATGCCCATCGGGGCGATGATCAGCCCCCAGGGGACGCCTCGGCCCTTGGCGGTGCGGGTGGACCCGAAGTCGGTGTTCGCGTCGTCGGCGGTGCTCTGCGGCGCAGCCTGCGCGCTCTGGCTGTGCCCGGGCGACTCGACCGTGCTCACGACGACGCCGCCATCTCGTCGTAGTGTGCCTGGGCCTCAGCACGCAGTGTCCGGATGACGGCGGTGAGCTGGCCGATCTCGACGATGCCCTGGAAGCGGCCACGCGGATCGATCACGCACGCCATCCCGGTGGACGACTTGAGCATCTCCTCCAGGGTGTCGTGCAGGGTCGCGTTCTGCTCGACGAAACTGCGTACCTGCTGGCCCAGCGGTGGCTCGATGTCGCGACCCACCTGGCCCCGACTCAGGTCGGACGCGCGCAACCACCGACTCGGGCGCCCCGCCACGTCGAGCATGAGCAGCCACTCGCGCCCCGAATCCGCCAGGGCCCTGCGGCCGACCTCGACCGAATCAGCAACGGTCATCGTGGGGTAGGGCGTGAGGTCCAGACCGCTGACCCGCTCGAAGTGCAGGCCCTTGAGGGTGGAGCCGGCTCCGATGAAGTCGTCGACGAACTCGTCGGCGGGCAGGGCCAGGATCCGCTCGGGAGTGTCGATCTGCCGGACCGTGCTGCGCTCGCCCAGGATCGCGATCCGGTCACCCATCTTGATCGCCTCGTCGATGTCGTGGGTGACGAACACGATCGTCTTGCCGATCTCGCCCTGCAGGCGCAGGAACTCGTTCTGCAACCGGTCGCGGGTGATCGGGTCGATGGCCCCGAAGGGCTCGTCCATGAGCATGACGGCCGGGTCGGCCCCGAGCGCCCGGGCCACGCCGACGCGCTGGGCCTGGCCGCCGGAGAGCTCCTTGGGGTAGCGCCCCCGGTACTCGCTGGGCTCGAGGCCCACCGTGTCGAGCAGCTCATCGACCCGTTCGTTGATCTTCGTCTTGTCCCAGCCGAGCATCCTGGGCACGGTGGCGATGTTCTGCGCGATGGTCTGGTGCGGGAACAGCCCGATCTGCTGGATGACATAGCCGATCCGGCGGCGCAGCCGGTCGGCGTCGACGTTCGTGACGTCCTCGCCCTCGAAGTAGATGTGCCCACCGGAGGGCTCGATCATGCGGTTGATCAGCCGTAGGGTGGTGCTCTTGCCACACCCCGAGGGGCCGACGAGCACCAGGATCTCGCCCTTGCGGATGTCCAGGGTGAGCTCCTCGACGGCGGGGGCCTGCGTGCCCGGATAGACCTTGGTCACGCGGTCGAGCCTGATCATGGGTTGGCTGGTCATTGACTTCTCCTACTGGTTCCGCAGGCCCGATGAGGTCGTCAGGCGCTGGATGAGGGCGAACATCAGGTCGAGCGTCAACCCGAGCACGACTGTGAAGACGGTGCCGACCCACACGGACTCGACACTGCCGGGCAGGCCCAGGCGGGTCAGGCCGCCCTGGATGAAGCTGCCCAGCCCGTCCCCGCCGACCAGTACCGCGATGGCTGCGATGCCGACCACGAGCAGGCTGGATACCCGGACGCCGGCGAGGATGACCGGCCAGGCCAGGGGGAGCTTGACCCGCAGCAGCTGCTGGGTGGCGCCCATCCCCATCCCCTTGGCCGACTCCACCACCGCGGGATCGACCTCGTCCAGACCGGTGACCGTGTTGCGCAGGATCGGCAGGATCGCGTAGAGGAACAGCGCCAGCATGGCCGGGGGGTTGCCGATGCCCAGCAGCGGGATGAAGATCGCGAACAGGGCCAGCGAGGGGATCGTCAGGAAGATCCCGGCGATGCTCAGGCTGGCCGCTCGCGCGGTCGAGTTGCGCTGCACCGCGATGCCCAGGAGCAGGGAGAACACAGTGGCGGACACGACCACGATCAGTGCCAGCCGAGCGTGTTGCAGGAAGGCTTCGAGGATGTCGTCCCAGTTCTTCACGACGAATTCCCAGAAGCTCGTCAAGCCGTCCACCGGCAGCCACCTCTTCCTGTCCTGTGGTGCCCGAGACACTCACCGCACAGGCTGGAACGTGGCGAAACGGACGTCGACAACTGCGCCCAGAGTATGCACATCACGCCGAGAACGCATATCCGTCGGCGTGTCGGAGCGGGTTTCGGAACTGATTCTCGGACCATTCTCGGACCGATATCCCGGCTTGATCGCGGGCGCGATCCGGGACTGGATCGGGCCTGCACCGGTGTGATCGGGACCCTGCGCCACGCCGATTCCGGACCCTGGATCACAGCGTGATGACGATGCTGCCGACATGCTCCTTGGCCGCGAACGCGGCCTGCGCCGCACCGATCTGCTCCAACGGGTAGGTGGCTGCGACGATGGGTCGGACCGACCGGCTGGTGATGAGGGCCATCAGCCGGGCGAAGACCTCGGGAGGGTAGGCCGTGGCGCCGAAGAACTCCAGGTCGTTGAGGTACATCGTGGGCAGGTCGAGCTCCACAACGGGTCCGGCGATCGCCCCGGAACAGACGTAGCGCCCGCCGCGGCGCAGCGCCCGCCACCACGCCGGCGCATCCTGACCGCCCACCACATCGGCCACGACATCGAACGGCCCGCCGTCGGCGCTCGCCGCCTCCACCAGGTCCGCAGGCCCTCGCGCCAGGACCACGTCGGCCCCGAGGGCCCGCACCCGGTCCACCTTCGCGGCCGTCGTCACGGCGGTGACATGCGCCCCGTGCAGCTTGGCGAGCTGGACCAACGCGCTGCCGACCCCTCCAGAGGCGCCCGGAACGGCGATCCGCTGCCCGGGCGCGAGGTTCACCCGGGTCAGCATGTGCAGGGCCGTGGACCAGGAGCACGGGAAGGTCGCCAACTCGGCGTCGGTGAAGCTGCCCGCCACGAGATGGGCGTTGACGGCGGGCACGACGCAGAACTCGGCGAACCCGCCGTCCACCTCACTGCCCAGATAGGACACGTGATCGCGCCAGTCGGGTCCGGTGCAGGCTCGGATCCACGGGTCGACCAGCACCCGATGCCCGAGCAGCTCGCGCTGCACGGCCGCACCGACCCCGGCCACCTGCCCGCAGACATCGGCGCCCTGGATCCGGGGAAACCGGAGCCCGCCGCCCCATCCACCTGCGCCGTACCAGCCGATCCTGGTGTTCAGATCGGTGTTGTTCACCCCGCAGGCGCGCACCCGGATCAGGACCTCGTCAGGGCCCGGTTCGGGCGTCGCGACGTCGGCCCGCAGGTCGATCATCTCGGGTCCGCCGGTCCCGGTCAGCAGTGCTGCACGCATCCGGAAACACTAGCGCGCAATGTCGTAGAAATGTCACAATCCCCGAATTCGTACGTGGATTACTGGCCGGCAGGGGTATGGTGGGCCGCCCCGGCCAGGCCATGCGCCTGGCCAAATCAATGATGGAGTTGCCTATGATTTCCGCCCGTTCCCGAATCCTGGGCCCGGCTGCCGCACTGCTGTCCCTGGGCCTGCTCGCCGCCTGCGGCGGGGACAGTGAGGTCGCCGGAACCTCGGATGTCGGCACGGCGTCCCTGGATGGCGTCAGCGTCACGGTCGGGTCCAAGGACTTCACCGAGAACATCCTGCTCGGGCAGATGCTGGCCCAGGCCATGGCGGTCGAGGGGGCCGATGTCACCGATCAGACCAACCTCGGGGGCACCTCGGTCAACCGCACGGCGCTGCTCGCCGGCGACATCGACGTCTACCCGGACTACAACGGGACCGGCTGGACGGTGCACCTGGGTCAGCAGGATCCCAGCCAGGACTCCCAGGAGCTCTTCGACAAGACCGCGGCGATGGACCTGGCCGAGAACGGCATCATGTGGTCGGGACTCTCCCCGTTCAACGACACCTACGGCTTCGCTGCCAACGGTGATGTCGCGCAGGCCAACGGCGGTTTCGACCTGCAGGGCATGGCCGACTACGTGGCCGCCAATCCCGATGCGGTCGTGTGCCTGGAGACCGAGTTCCCCGACCGCCCCGACGGCCTGGTGCTGTTCGAGGATGCCACCGGCTTCACGATCCCCCGCGAGCAGATCCAGATCCTGGACACGGGCCTGATCTACACCGAGACAGCCAATGGAGCGTGCACCTTCGGTGAGGTCTACACCACCGACGGGCGCATCCCGGCCCTGAACCTGTCCGTCGTCGACGATCCGGGCGTGTTCATCCTGTACAACCTGTCCTTCACGTGGGACGACGACACGTTCCAGGAGCACGCAGAGACCTACCAGCGCCTGGCTGAGGCAATCCTGGCCCCGCTGGACCAGGCGAAGATGGCCGAACTCAACGCGCAGGTGGACGTCGAGGGTGACAAGGCCGAGGACGTGGCCTCCCAGTACCTGCAGGAGATCGGGCTGAAGTAGTCCCTTCGGCAAGGATGTGACCTGAGCCCCTCGCCCACGGGTGGGGGGCTCAGGCATGTCGTCGGCGCCGACGTCACGGCGCACCCGGCGTCACGGCGCGGGAACTGCGGCCGCCGCATCGGCGTCGATGTCGGCCCGTGTGCCTGTCAGCGCGCCCGGACTGGGCAGGAGCAGCCGGGCCACTGCGTAGACCCCCCAGGCGATGAGCAGCCCGGCCACGCCGTCGAGCCACCAGTGGTTGGCCGTGGCCACGACCACGAAGCACGTCATGGCGAAGTGGCCGACCAGCAGCCATCGCCACCTGCTGGCGCTGACCACCAGCGCGAAGCCCGCGATGATGCCGGCCCACGCGACGTGCAGCGAGGGCATCGCCGCGAGCTGGCTGGAGATCCCGGTCCCCGCCGGACCGTACACCGACTGGCCGTAGAGCAGCCCGGTGTCCACGAAGCCCAGCTCGCTGAGCAGGCGGGGTGGTGCCACGGAGACGTTGTGCAGCAGCACGCTGATCAGGGTGGTCCCGGCCACCGTGACGCACGCCAGCAGGTAGTGCGCCCGGTGCCGCCACCACATCCAGACCAGGAATGCGGTCATCGAGGTCAGGTGCAGGCCCGCATAGTAGGCGTTGAGCCCGCGCACGAGCGTGGGGAACGGCAGCACCCAGCGCTGGATGGCCAGCTCGCTGCCCATCCGCAGCCGCTGCTCGACATCCCAGACCCACAGCGCCCGCTGCTCGGCCCCGGCGGTCAGGTCCAGCCGGTGCAGCGAGGTCCGCTGGTACACCGCGAAGATGGCAACGACGACCCCGAACTGCACGAAGAACGAGGCCAGGGTGGTCACGCGCGGCCGCCCGGCCACCCCGACCAGGCGCAGCAGCCCGTACGCGGCGAACAGGGCCAGGGCGAGGCTCGCGCTCAGTTCCCAGGTGGCGCGCAGCATCGGCACGTGGACTCCGGGTGTCGTCGAGTGGCCGGAGGTCCCGGCCTGGGCAACGCTACGCCAGGACGGCTGTCCGCACGCGCTGTGAGCACGGGCGCCGGCCGCCTGTACCCGGGCATTCAGCGCTCAGCAGTCGAGGACCTCGCCGGCGATCACCTGCAGGGTGGCCAGGGTGGGATCGGCCGCGTAGGCGATCCGGTTACCCGCTGCCAGGGCGGCGTCCAGCGCCGCCAGGGTCGGGCCGGTGATCAGCTCGCCGGGCACGATCAGGGGCACCCCGGGCGGGTAGGGCGCCACCAGCTCGGCGGCGACCCGCCCGATGCTGGCGGTCCGGGCGACCGTCTCGTACTCGGCGAAGAAGGCCGCACGTGGAGCCACGACGATGGGGGGCAGCGGTGGGCCGGCGGCCATCGGCGCCCGCGGCGGACCGCTGGGCCCGGTCAGGGTCGCGAGCACGCCGCCCACCAGGCGCGCGACTGTGTCCGCGTCGTCGAGGAGCCCGAACTGGGCCACCAGCGTGTCCCGGTCGGCCATCTCCACGGGCACGTCGGCTGCCAGCAGACACTGCTCGGCCACGAGTCCCGACCGACCCGATGTGGCGAACCGGATCACCACCTTGGCCGGGTCGAACCTCCCCGCGGGATGCTCGTCGGGGCCGGTCACGTGCAGGCCGGCCGCGCGCAGCTGCTCGCGGGCTGCGGCGACCAGCGCGCGTAGGGCGCCCAGGGCAGCCGTGCCCGTCGGGCTGGCCAGCAGCGCCCGGGCCGCGTCGATGCTGGCCAGGACGGCACCCGGCGGGCTCGTGGTGTGGGTGGCCTCGAAGGCGCGGTCGATCCGGGCGGCGTCGAGGCGCTCGGTCCGGGCCAGCAGCAGCGACCCGCCGCTGATCGCCGGCAGTGCTTTGTGCGCGCTGGTGATCATGGCGTCGGCTCCCATGGCCAGCGCGTGCGGCGGGTAGCCGGGCGCCAGCCCGAGGTGGGCGCCCCAGGCCTGGTCGACGACCACCGGAACGCCGCGACGGTGCGCCATCGACACCAGGGCCGGCAGGTCCGAGAGGGTGCCCTGGTAGCTGGGCTCGGTGCACAGCAGCGCCACTGCGTCCGGGTGGGCGGCCAGCGCGTCACGCACCTCGGCCACCTCGAGACCTGACGGACCGCCGGTCGCGGGGTCGATGCGCACTGGCAACCAGACCGGACGCAGCCCGGCCAGGACCAGTCCGGACAGCACCGAGCGGTGGGCGTTGCGGGCCACCAGCACCTGATCGCCGGGCCGGCCCAGTGCCAGCACGATCGCGAGGTTGGCCTGCGTGGAGCCGCCGGTGCTGAACCGGCACAGGTCGGCACCCCACAGCGCGGCCGCGCGGTGCTGGGCGTCGGCCAGCACTCCCCCGGTCAGCTTCATCGTGTCCAGGCCGCCGTAGAGCGGGACGTCGGCGGCCAGCAGGCGGCCGAGGTCAGGGTCCAGGCGGTGCCCACGCCGCTTGTGCCCGGGGATCGTGAACGGGGCCAGGTCGGCGTCGACGAAGCGCCGCCACGCCTGGAACAGGGGCGCGTCCTCGAGCCAGGTCGGTGCGGCCGCGAACCACTCGGGGGCGGGCAGCGATCCGGTCACTTCAGCCCAGCGCCCGCATCGCGTGCAGAGTTGCCCGCACACGGGCCACCTCGTGCGTCCGGTAGATGTTGACCCGACCAAGTGCGGCGAGCACGGCGAAGAAGCTCTCTGCGGTGCGGAACTCCTCCTCGAACAGGTCGAAGGCATGCGGCAGTGCCTGGCAGATCGGCACCCCGAGCGCGCGCAGCCGAAACGAGTTTAGCAGGACCTGCGCCTGGTGGCGAACCCGGACCGCGGGCACCGTCAGGTTCCCGTAGTAGAACCCCAGCCCCGGGTCGATGATGACCTCGGTGACCCCGTGCGCCCGGGCCTGGTCGATGCGCGCGGCGAAGTAGTCCAGCAGGACCGGGATCGGGTCGCAGCCCATTGGGATGTCGCCCACCTCGCGCACGTTCGCACCGGGGACGAAGCACAGGACGACGGCGGCCTCGTGCGAGGCCGCCAGTTCGTAGATCCGCGAGAGGTCGCTGCTGCCCGTCAGGTTCACCACCGACGCCCCGGCCTGCAAGCAGGCTTCGAGGACCGCCGGACTGTACGCCTCCACCGACGTGGTCACGCCGCGCTCGGCCAGCGCCCGGATCACCGGGACCATCGCCGCGGACTGGTCGTCGTCGGCCACCCGAGCCGCGCGCAGGGTGCTGGACTCCGCGCCGATGTCGATGAGCCCCGCACCCTGGGCGTGCATGACCTGCGCGCGCCGGATCGCGGACTGCGTGGACACCGCGACCGAGTCGCGGTAGGTGGAGTCCCGCGAGAGGTTCACCACGCCCATCACCAGGGGCTCCGCGTCGAGGTCGTGGGTGGCCCCGCCGATCCGGACCTCAGCGACCGGAAGGCCCAGCGCATCGCCGTGCTCGCCGGCCAGAGCGGCCAGCGCGGTCAGGTCGAGCACGTCATTGCCGCCGCAGGTAGCGGGCGAACAGGTAGCCGTCGTCCTCGAGCAGCTGGTGCAGCCGCATCCGGGTCAGGGCAGCCTCGCCGGTCCGCTCGCGATGTGGGGCACCGGTGAGCACCGGGGCGATGGTCAGGTCCATCTCGTCGAGGGCATCGGCGTGCACCATGTCGGCCAGGAGCTGGTCGCCACCCTCGAACGAGACGCGGGTCAGGCCGCGCTCGGCGAGCGCGTCCAACGCCTGCGCCGGCTCCACCCGGTGCTCGCCGGCGATGACGACCTCGCACCAGCGCTCGGCCGTGCTGCGGGCGGCCGGGTCGCTGGAGGCCGTCGTGAGCATGATCGGTCGTGCCTGGGAGTTGACGAAGTCGACGTGCTCCCAGTCGAAGTCGCACGTCGTGGTCACGACAGCCAGCGTGGGCGAGGGAGCCAGTCCGCGAGCGACTCGCTCACGGGCCCGGTCCAGGTCGGCGCGGATCGCGGAGTACCCCTCGGCGCGCACGGTGCCGGCGCCGGCCAGGTAGACGTCGGCGAACCGGCGGATGGCAGCCATGACCACCCGGTCGGCAGGGCTGGAGATGGAGCCTGAGAGTCCATCGGGACCGGTGATGGCCCCGTCGAGGGTGCGAGCGAAGCAGGCCCGCACCCAGCGCGCAGCGGGCCAGTCGTAGGCCGCCACCACATCGTCCTGGGTCAGTGGTGCCCCGGGTGCCGGGAGGAGCCTGTGCATGCTGGCGACCCTAACAGCGGCCCGTACCGCGCGCAGGGCTTCCCCACTGCCGATCTGCGTCCCGAGTTCGGGACGCACCGTCGCGCGCGGGAGGCGTCTGCCCGCGTGTGCTCCGGCGCGCCTGCCCCGATCGGGAGGCGCGCGCGGGCAGCATGGTCCGCGTGGGACCAGCCGAGGGAGGACGACCAATGGTGGGCAACGCAGCAACCCTGCACGACCTCGTGGAGGACCTCGCGGAGGATCTCGTGCTGGACATGGTGGTGGACATGGTGCTCGAGGTCGATTCGAGGGGTATCGACGTCGAGCACCTCACCCGGTCGTTGCAGCTGCCCGGGCGCGAACTGCTGCGCATCGCCTGCTCAGGACGCATCTGGTTGACGGTCCTCGTGCCGGCCACCAGCGCGCAGGCCGCGATCGCCGCATTCGGTGATCGCGTGCTCGGCCAGGTGCCGACCAGCGCGCGGGCGAGGACAGTGGCGTTGGACTGCTGCTCTCTGGGGGAGCTGTACGGCGGGCTGGACCCGCACCTGCGCGATGCGGACCTGGACCGCATCGACGTGCTCGACCTCGTGGAGCGACGGTTCTGGCATGCGACGACCCCCACCACCGCGATCCAGGATCTGTGCGACGGCCTGCTGAGCAGCAGCGCCTGACCCGCCCACCGGCACCCTGCCCGGTTCCCTTACCTCCCGGTCACTGGCAGACTACGACGCGTGACGGAATGGCTACGTAAAGGAATCACGACCGGGCTCGCGACCCTGCTGATAGCCCTCGCGCTGCCCACCTCCCCCGGCGTGAGCCCGACTGCTGTGGCCGCCCCGAATGCTGTGGCCCTGCTCCCGGTCCGGACGCCTGCGGCCGCGGCGCCCAGGGGCCGGCTCGCGGTGGGCGATTCACTGATGGTCAGCGTCACCCCGCGGATGCGACGCACCGGTTTCCGGGTGCACGCCGCGGTGGGCCGCCAGTTCAGCACCGCGCCCGGCGTCCTGCGCAGCTACGGTGCGGCACTGCCGCGCCAGGTCGTCGTGGAGTTGGGCACCAACGGGACCGTCCGGGCCGCGGACTGCCGCGCGGTCGTGCGCACGGCAGGCACGCACCGGCGGGTGTTCCTGGTGACCCCGCGGGTGCCCCGCAGCTGGCAGCAGGCAAACCTCGCGACCCTGCGGGCCTGCGACCGGCGCTACAGGGCGTCCCGGGTCCGGATCATCGACTGGTACGGCCACAGCGCTGGGCATCGCCGTTGGTTCGCCGCCGACCGGATCCACCTCACCTCAGCCGGCCAGCGCGCATTCGCCCGACTGATCGACGACGCGGTCGACGAGCACGGTCTGCGCTGAGCCCCGGGGGCCACCACAGAAACCGGGCCGCTCCAGCCGGATGGGGGGATTCGGCGGGGCGGCCCGGGGGTCGACGATCGGTTCGCTTACTCGCCGCCGAGGTCGCGCTCGTAGGCGTCGAGCAGGACATCGGTGGTCCGCTCCTGGTAGCGCCGTGCCCGATTGAGCACATCGCGCACCGCCGTGATCACGGTGTCGACGGCCGTGGGGTCACCGGCGCTGGACCCGGCCAGGATCCGGACGTCGGTCACGGCCCGATCGAGGTCGTCACGCTCCGCACTCAGGCGCAGCCAGCGGCCCATGAGGTGTGGGGCATCGTCGCGGATCTGCTCGGTGAACCCGTCGGGGTCCACCAGATTGCCCGCCGTGGTGCGGATCGCGTCGGCCAGCTCGTCGAGCTGGCGGGTGAGGTCGATCCACCAGGTGATCACGCCACGACGATCGCCGAGCAGCCCGACGAGGCGGTCGTGGGCCCGCGTGTAGTCGGTGACCCGCAGGTCGATCCCGGTGTGGAGGTCGGTGGTGATGGCAGTCATGTAGGGCTCCTCTCCTCTGCGCCAAGAGTGAACCAAGAACCCCGAGGGAACAAGCCCGCTGCCTCCCACTTCTGTCCCAATCGCATCGCAGCAGTGCCGTCGTCGTGACGCAGCACACAGGTCCGTGCTCGGAGTCAGCCGCGGACCGCCGCCGAGGTCTGCCGCGCGATCTCCAGCTCCTCGTTGGTCGGGACCACGAGCACCTTGATCGGTGCTCCGGGGAACGACAGGTCCACCGGCACCGTGCTGCCGCGCAGGTTCGCGTTGCGGCCCGCATCGATGGCCACGCCGATCATCTCCAGGCCCGCGATCACCCGACGCCGGATCTCCGGGTCGTTCTCCCCGACGCCGGCTGTGAACACGATCGCGTCGGCCCGGCCCAGGACAGCCAGGTAGGCCCCCAGGTACTTGCGGATTCGGTGCACGTACACCGACAGGGCCAGCTCGGCGTCGGCGTCGCCCGTGGCGGCCAACCGGTGCACCTCGCGCAGATCGTTCTGGCCGCACAGGCCGAGCAGACCGCTGCGCTTGTTGAGCAGGTCGTCGACCTCGGCCGCACTCATGCCCGCCGTGGTGATCAGGTGGTAGACCAACGCCGGGTCGACGTCCCCGGAGCGGGTGCCCATGACCAGGCCCTCCAGCGGGGTCAGGCCCATGGAGGTCTCCACGCTGCGCCCACCGCGCACGGCGCACGCCGAGGCGCCGTTGCCCAGGTGCAGGGTGACCAGGTCCACGGCCGCCACCGGCTTGCCCAGCACCCGGGCGGCCGCCTCGGTGACGTACTTGTGCGAGGTGCCGTGGAAACCGTAGCGGCGGATCCGATGGGCGCGGGCCACCTCCTGGTCGATCGCGTAGGTGTAGGCCGCGGCCGGGATGGTCGAGTGGAACGCGGTGTCGAAGACGGCCACGTGCGGCACGTCCGGGAAGGCCGCCATCGCCGACTCGAGACCGGCGACGCTGGCGGGGTTGTGCAGCGGCGCCAGCGGGATCAGCTCGCGGATGACCTGGACCACCTCGGGGGTGACGACCGTGGGCTCGCTGAACACGTCGGCACCCTGGACCACCCGATGGCCCACGCCCACGAGCTCGCCCACCTCGTGGGCCGCACCGGTCGCGGCGAACTGGGCGCTGAGCGCCGCGAAGGCCTGCGCATGGTCGGCGACCACCTGCTCGGAGCGGACCGTGACCGGTTCCGCGTCCGCGCCGCTGCGGATCCGGGAGCGATGAGTGATCGAGGAGGAGGCTTCGCCGATCCGCTCGACCAGCCCGGTGGCCCAGACCACGGCGGACACGGTGTCGACCAGCTGGTACTTCAGCGACGACGACCCGGCGTTGACGACGAGCACGAGCATGGCTCAGGCACCTTCCTCGGCGGGGATCGCGACCGGCTCGACCGGCTCGACCTGTGGGGCTGTGTGGGCCTGCTGGGCCTGTACGGCCGTGATGACCACGGTGTTGATGATGTCCTCGACCAGCGCGCCGCGGGACAGGTCGTTGACCGGCAGCCGCAGGCCCTGGAGCACCGGGCCGATCGCCACGGCGTTGGCCGAGCGCTGCACCGCCTTGTAGGTGTTGTTACCGGTGTTCAGGTCGGGGAAGATGAAGACCGTCGCCCGGCCGGCGACCTCCGAGCCCGGCAACTTCGACTTGGCCACCGCCACGTCCACCGCGGCGTCGTACTGGATCGGGCCCTCGATGGGCAGGTCCGGCCGGCGCTCGCGGGCCAGCTCGGTGGCTGCGCGCACCTTCTCCACGTCCACGCCCATGCCGGAGGCGCCGGTGGAGTAGCTGAGCATCGCCACCCGCGGCTCGACTCCGAACGCCGCGGCGGTCGTGGCCGAGGAGACCGCGATGTCGGCCAGCTGCTCGGCGTTCGGGTCGGGGTTCACCGCGCAGTCGCCGTAGACCAGCACGCGGTCCTCGAGGGCCATGAAGAACACGCTCGAGACGATGGACACCCCCGGGCTGGTCTTGATGATCTGCAGCGCGGGCCGGATGGTGTGTGCCGTGGTGTGCGCCGCCCCGGAGACCATCCCGTCGGCCAGGCCCTTCCAGACCATCATCGTGCCGAAGTAGGACACGTCGGCGACCATGTCCAGCGCGGCGTCCAGGGCCAGGTGCTTGGCCTTGCGCAACTCGACGAGGTCGGCGGCGAACACGTCGCGCAGCTGGTCGGTCTCCGGGTCGATGATCCGGGCCGCGGAGATGTCCAAACCGAGCGTGCGGGCACGATCGGCCAGGGCCTCGGGTCGCCCGAGGATGGTCAGGTCCACGACGTTGCGGCGCAGCAGCCGATCGGCGGCTGCCAGGATCCGGTCGTCCTCGCCCTCGGGCAGCACGATGTGCTTGCGGTCCGAGCGGGCGCGTTCCACGAGCTTGTGCTCGAACATCATCGGGGTCATCGTCGTGGAGCGGACCACGTCGACCCGCGACTCCAGCGCCGCCTCGTCGACGTGCTCCTCGAACAGGCTCAGGGCGTCGTTGATCTTGCGCGAATCGTCGGGCCCGATCTCGGCGTGCAGGCCGGCGATCGCGGCGGCCGTGTCGAACGTGTCGAGGTCGGTGACCAGCACGGGCATGGCACCTGCGGGGGTGACCCCCTGCGCGAAGCGCAGCACAGTCGGGTCGGGGTCCAGTCCGCCGGTGAGGATCACCCCGGAGACGGCGGGGATCGCCTCGGACTGCCGCGACGAGTAGGCGGCCATGAGGACGTCCGAGCGGTCCCCGGGGGTGATCAGCAGCGTCCCCTCGGACAGGTGGTCCATGAGTCGGGGCACGCTCATCGCCGCGACCTTGATGTCGGGCACTGCCCGGGTCAGGTCCTCCACGGGCCCGAGCAGCAGGCGGGCCCCGGCCGCGTCGGCCACCTGCTGAATCGTCGGATGGGTCAGCGAAGCCAGCTCGGGCAGCAGCCAGACCGGCACCGGGGTGCTGCGTACGGCCCTCTGCACGGCGGCCCAGTCCGAGGCCGGCACCCGGTTGACGAAGGCGCCGACGGTGGGCACCCCGCGTTCCCCCAGCCCGTCGATGGCTGCGGTCATCGCGCCGTTGACCTGCTCGGGGGCGTTGTTCTCGGCGGTCAGGACGACCAGGGCGACTGCGCCCAGGTTCGAGGCGATCTCGGCGTTCAGCGAGAACTCGAAGGCCTTGGACGCGCCGAGATAGTCGGTGCCCTCGACGAGCACGTAGTCGCACCGCCGGGCCAGGCGCTGGAATCGGTCGATGGTTCGGCCGACCAGCGCGGGTTCGACATGATTGCCGCCGAAGTCCCGGGTGTCGTCGGTGGTGGCGCCGTAGGACTCCTCGTAGGACTGGTCGAGCTTGTAGCGGGTGCGGAACAACTCGATCCGGTTGTCCAGAGCACCTCCGGCACGGATCACCGGCCGGAAGTAGCCGACCCGGCTCATCGAGCGGGTCAGGGTCTCCATGAGACCCAGGGCGATCACGGACTTGCCGCTGGATGCTTCGACGCTGGTCAGGTAGAGGGCACGCACACGCGCCATCCTGTCAGGGCAAAGTGGTCGACGCCCGCCGATGACTAGCCCACGCCGTTGAGCTCGTCGACCACTCGGAACAGGTCTCCGCGGTCGTACCAGTTGACCGCGATCAGCCCCGGGGATCGATCGCGCACCGCCTGGCATTCGTCGACACGCGCGCGCAGCACGTCGTAGGCGTTGACCTGTTCGGAGTTGGAGACCAGCCGGGTGAAGCCGGCCAGCCAGTGGTTGATCGCGAACAAGGGGCTGTCGGGCCTGCCCCGCTCGAGCGTGCAGGTGAAGTCCGCTGCCGTGTCGAAGGTGTACGCGGTGTCCGCCACGAGGTCGAAACCCTGATGCAGGTACGGGAACTCGGTGCCGCCGCCCTCGTTCTCCATCAGGACCAGGAGACGCTGGTCGGCGTCGATCATCTGGCCCAACGTCGGCCACTGCGCACCGTCCGGGTGCACGTAGGCCCGCTCGACCAGACCGGCTGCGCGCAGCACTGCGTCGGTGTCCGCGGGCGTCACGGTGTCCTGGATGAACAGCACGACGACCTCGCGCGGGTGCTCGTCGAGCCAGGTGTCCAGACGCTTCATGATCGGGGCCATCGGGTCCGATCCGATCTCGCAGACGGTGTGGCAGAAGTACGGCTCGGGCGGGCCGGTCGGCGCGTCCCGGCGGGCCCGGTCGATCGTGCGGCGAACGGAGGCGGTGACCTGCTCGCCGTAGGTCGCCCGCAGCTGCGCCTCGGCCCCCGCCAGCGACCGGTCGGCCATGATCGCCCCGCCGTCGGCGGTGGGCTGGGCGTACCAGGTGTCGACCAGAAGACCCCGGATGCCGTCGTCCAGGGAGTCGATCATGTCCTTGGGCTGCTCGGCCAGGAACCAGGTGCCGTCGGCGATCGACATGGAGTTGTGCGTGGCGGCGATCGCGACCTGGTCGAAGGGAACGTCGCAGAGCTCGTCGTGGCCGTTGCAGCCCGTCGTGTCGACCGCGGAGGCATCGACCAGGCCCGAGCCCTGTGGCAGCTGGCTGGGGATGATCAGGGCTGCGATCACCAGCAGCCCGGCGGCCGCTCCCGCCGCGGGGATCAGCCAACGCGCCGGGGAACGTCGGCCCGGCTCGGGCTCCTCGTCGGGCCCGGCAGCCGCCCGGGCCGCGGCCTGGCGACTCTCGTCGGCAGCCAGGTCGCGCTCGGCCAGCGCATCGAGCTCGGAGATGCCGTACAGCAGCACTGCGAGCCCGGCGATCACCACGATGATCTGCGCGCTGCGCGTGGGGAAGAGCACGATCAGCAGCCCCAGGCCGATGACGGCCATCGCCCGGACGATCGACCAGGAGGTGGAGGTCGGGCGCCGCCCGAGCAGGCTCATCGCGAAGCGGGCATGCCGGGTCACGTCCACCTGGGGCAGCAGAGCACCAGCAGAGGCGACCAGCAAGCCACCGATGACACCCATCGCGACGAACCGGACACTCAGCGGCTGGCTGAACACCTCCAGACCGGCCGCGACGACCGCCCCCCGCAGGGTGGAGTCGTCGACCAGCATGCTGGCCACGTTCATGCCGATCACCAGCAGGCCGAGGAAGCCGGAGACCACCAGCGTCATCCAGCCCAGGCGCACCGTGGAGATCCGACGGTCCGGGGAGATCAGCAGGCCCAGGACGATCGCCAGCAGTGCCAGCAGCGGGACGACCCAGGCCAGGGTGGCCACGGCCTGGATGATCGGGATGATCTGCTCGGCCACGCCCGTCTGCCCACCCACCTCGGCCAGGGTGAGGTTCAGGTCGTCCGGGATGACGGCGGCCACCTCGGGGACGAACCGGTCGAGCGCCGTGCTGACGGTAGCCCCCAGGTCGGCGACGGTCAGCACCGCGGAGTCGCTGCCGGGGACTGTCAGGGCATCGTGGAAGGACCGGACCGCCTGGGTGAAGACCGGGTCCAGCACCGGACTGCTGGCCACGGCCGCAGCTCCAGCGGCGATCGCCGGTTCGATGGCGATCAGGTCGGGCTGGGCGTCCAGGGCCGCGGCCGCCACGACCTGGCCCACCTCCACACGCACGGACTGGTCGTGGCGCACCTGGTTGACGAGGTCGGCGAAGTGTTCGCCGTTGACGACCGACGAGTTCAGCCAGCCGAAGATCCCGGTCAGGAACAGGCCGAGCGCCCCGACCACGAGGAGCGCCTTCGACCAGGTCTCGCTGCGCCGGTTCACGTGCCCTCCCACAGGCTCGGCCAGGACTTGCGTCGATGCGCCGACGCGCATCCATCGGCACAGTATGGGGCAGATGTCGGTCGTGGCGGCCCTGAGGGACACCGATCCCGCGATCGCGTGACGCCAGGTCGGGTGGGTCAGGTCGCCGCGGCCGGCTCGGGGGCCAGGGCGTGCAGTGCGATGGCGCTGGCAGCGGCCACGTTGAGGCTGTCGACACCGGCGGACATCGGGATCCGCACTCGCAGGTCCGCGCGGGCCAGGAGCCCGGTCGACAACCCGTCACCCTCGGTGCCCAGCAGGACCGCGCGCGGCCCGTCGATCGCCGGCAGGTCGCGCAGCGACGTGGCAGCAACGGCCGGGGTCAGGGCCACGGTGGTGAACCCGGCCAGGTCGCGCAGCGGGTCTCGACCGGATCGGGTCCACGGCACGGCGAGGACCGCCCCCATCGACACCTTCACCGAGCGTCGGTACAGCGGGTCGGCGCAGCCGGGGCTCACCAGGACGGCGTCGACGCCCAGCGCAGCGGCGCTGCGGAAGATCGCGCCCACGTTGGTGTGGTCCACGAGGTCGACGAGCACTGCGACGAATCTGGCCGAGGCCAGCAGCGCGCCTGGTTCGGGCAGCACCGGCCGGCCGAACGAGGCCAGCGCGCCCCGGTGCACCCGGTATCCGGTGATGGCCCGCAGGACCGCCGGTTGGGCCATCAGCACCTCGGCGCCGGTGCCGGCCAACGATTCGGCCAGGGCCGGGAGCCACTTGCGCTCCGCGAGCACGACCCGGGGTCGATGCCCGGCAGCCAGTGCCCGGAGGATGACCTTCGCCCCCTCGGCCACGTACAGCCCCTCGAGGGGCTCGCGCGCGCAGCGGGCTGCCACGTCGGTGAGGCCGGCCAGGTCACGGACCCGAGGGTCGTCGGGCTCGGTGACCTCCGCCGGCTCGGTCACCGGGTTCAGGCAATGCCGGCGCTGCCGGGTCGCGCTGTGTCGGCTGCGGGATCGTCGACGACCTCGGCATCCACCACATCTGCATCGAAGGAGTCCGTATCGAACACGTCCGAGCCGCGCACGTCGGCGCCGGTCACGTCCGGCACGTCCACACGCACCGAATCTGCGGTCGGTCGCTGGGTCGGCTTGGACCCCGCACCCGAGGCGGCTCCGGTCGGGTCGGGTGCGCCCTGGGCATTGAACGCCCGGGTCACGGCACCCAGTGCGCTGGACACCTCCGCGGGGATCACGAACACCTTGTTGGCCGTGCCCTGGGCCAGCAGCGGCAGGGACTGCAGGTACTGGTAGGCCATGACCTGGTCGGTGGCGTTGCCATTGTTGATCGCGTCGAACACCTTGGCGATCGCCTGCGCCTCGCCCTCGGCGCGCAGGACCTGGGCGGTTGCCTGGCCCTCGGCCTTGAGGATCGCGGCGGTCTTGGAGCCTTCGGCGTCGAGGATCGCGGCCTGCTTGGAACCCTCGGCGTTGAGGATCGCGGCGCGCTTGTCGCGGTCGGCGCGCATCTGCTTCTCCATGGACTGCTGCACGCTGGCCGGCGGGTCGATCGCCTTGAGCTCGACCCGGTTGACCCGGATGCCCCACTTGCCGGTGGCCTCGTCGAGCACGCCACGCAGTTGGGCGTTGATGTTGTCACGGCTGGTGAGGGTCTGCTCCAGGTCCAGCGAGCCGACCACGTTGCGCAGAGTGGTCACGGTCAGCTGCTCCACGCCCTGCAGGTAGCTCTGGATCTCGTAGGTCGCAGCCTTGGCCTCGGTGACCTGGAAGTAGATGACCGAGTCGATGCTGACCACGAGGTTGTCGGAGGTGATCACCGGTTGCGGGGCGAAGCTGACCACCTGCTCGCGCAGGTCGATCAGGGGGCGCAGCCGGTCGATGAACGGGATGATGATGGTCAGGCCCGGCTCCAGGGTGCGGTTGTACCGGCCGAGTCGTTCGATGATGCCGGCCTGGGCCTGCGGGATGATCTTGATGGTGCTGAACACGATCAGCACGGCGACCAGGATCAGTACCCCGGCGATGATGAGACTCTCCACGATTTCCCTTCCTTACCTCGAGCCGACCGGCGAACGCCGGGTCAGCCGACCACAGCGGTGGCGCCGTCGATCTCGAACACCGCCACCTTCTCGCCGGGTTCGAACCGGGCATCCTCGTCCAGGGTGCGTGCCGACCAGATCTCGCCGGCCAACTTGATCCGCCCGGTGTTGCCGTCGACGGCCTCGAGCACGAGTGCCTGGCCGCCGACCAGGGCCGCGGTGCCCGAACGCTCCAGCGGAGACTGGTACATGTGCCGCTTGGCGATCGGCCGAGCGAAGGCGATCAGCGCCACGCTCACCAGTGCGAAGACCGCCGCGGAACCCACAGGGCCGGCCCCGAGGGCCTCGGCCAGGGCAGCGGCAGCTGCCCCGCCAGCGAACATGATGAGCAGCAGGCCTGCCGAGGCGGCCTCGGCCCCGGCCAGGACGACGGCGATGATGAGCCAGACGAGCCATGCTTCCACGACTGACAGTCTAGACCGTTCCGCCCGGTTCGGCCGTTTCTACCGGCACCTCGTGGGCGCGTCCCCGCCGACCCCGGGCCACGGTGTCGGCAGGCACAGCTCGCGCCCAGTACCGACCACGCACCCGGCCACTGCGCAGCCGGGTGCCGAACGTCTCGCTCAGGGTGCGCCCGGTCAGCACGTCGCCGATCGGGCCCGCGGCCACGACCTGGCCCGCGCGCATCAGCAGCGCGTGCGTGAAGCCGGCCGGGATCTCCTCGACGTGGTGGGTGACCAGCACCTGGACCGGCGCCCACCGGTCGGAGGCGATCCCGGCCAGTCGGGTGACCAGGTCCTCGCGGGCGCCGAGGTCCAGGCCCGCGGCCGGCTCGTCGAGCAGCAGCAGCTCGGGATCGGTCATCAGGGCGCGGGCGATCTGCACCCGCTTGCGCTCCCCCTCCGACAGGGTTCCGAACGTGCGATCGGCCAGCGGGGCGGCGCCCAGCAGGTCCAGGACGCCCAGGGCGCGGGCCGTGTCGGACTCGTCGTAGGCCTCGCGCCACCGCCCGGTCACCGCCCACGCCGCGGTCACGACCACGTCGCGCACGATCTCCCCAGCCGGGATGCGCTCAGCCAGCGCGGCACTGGCCAGCCCGATCCGGGGGCGCAGGTCGAACACGTCGACCGCCCCCAGGGTCTCGCCGAGCACCTGCACCTGCCCGGAACTCGGATGGATCAGCGCGCCGGCCAGTTGCAGCAGCGTGGTCTTGCCGGCACCGTTCGGGCCCAGGACCACCCAGCGCTCGTCGTCGGCGACCTGCCAGTCGATGGCATCGAGGATCGGGCGACCGCCGCGCAGGACAGTGGCCCCGCGAAACGCCAGTACCTCGACCACGGCGCAACCCTACCTGCGGTGTCGGGAGCGCAGCGGTCCCCAGCCGTGTCGAACTGGCGGGATCCTGCCACCCTGGGGTGCGCGCTCGCGCGCGCGGCAGGGCGCGATCCGTGCCGATCGCGGAGATCCGCCCCCACCTCCCTGGGGTCGTCCCTCCCTGGGGTCGTC
>JBAVKQ010000092.1:0-20530 GCA_049688395.1 Candidatus Nanopelagicales bacterium | reverse complement strand
CCATGCCGCGGGCACGGGTCAGTAGAGCCATGGTGATTTCTCCTCCAGGCGCCTGCGAGGTGAGCTGTCGGGTTCGGGTGGGGAGCACCCGGCCGCTCTCGCGGCTTCACCCCAAGGACTCACGCCTATCGGCGCGGGACCACGAATCGTGGGTCCCCCGCTCCCGTTCTTCAATGCGTTGCTGGGCCGATGGCCAGGCGCTCAGAGGCGTGACGTGAACGGGATTCGGCGCCGTCCGCCCCATCCCACCGGGTGGCGAGACATCTCCACCGTAGCCAACGTCGCAGTCGGGTCACAAACTCATCCGATGTGATGAATCTCTCGTCGCCGAGGCACAACACAGGACGAAACAGCGCCTCCCGGGCGCTACATGGTCAGACAGTGACGGTTCGGCCACGGTCTGCAACCGGCGGCCGCCGGGGTGGTCCCTTCCAGGCACAACGAGGCGGGGGTTGCACCACTTGCGAGGTGTCTGGGGCCGCGTCCGAACAGGATCTGTCAGCGCAGGAACTGGCTCAACATTCACTCAGCACCGACAAGGATCGAAGGCCCCGGGGGCCTTCTGGACCCAGGTCAGCAGGCCTGATTCCGCACCAAGCACGCCATCCGAGATCCGTCCGCGTGCGGAAACACCGTACCGTTTAGTCGCAGCACTGGGAGGGGACTCCCGTCAACGGCGAGGTGCGCAGGATCCTCACCTGGCCGAGGTCGCCGCCCAAGGGGTCAGCGAAACCGCCGTTCGGTTCGGGCAGCAGTTCGACCGCGAGCACGCCGAGCGATGAGCTGCGGCTGAGCCCGACACGGTCGAGCGCGCTGTCGATGTCTGCTCGTGACCAGCCTCCCACGCCCTCGACGGTGAACCCGGCCCGATCTGCCGTGCCGCGCTTCGGTGGGGCGAGTTTGCGCAGATCCACTTGGATGTTGCGTTTGCTGGCCGCGTCGGCCTGAACGACGCGCGCGTACAGGATCGACCAGATCTCAGTGTTCGGCGGCGTGGGTAGCACCCGCTTCAGGCCGAGGTACGGCGTGGCGAACGGCGCCCGCACCGCGACGCCGCCGTCAGCGCGCCTCAGCACGGAACAGACCAGTTCAGGAGCCGGATGCTGGACGCCCTCCAACTCCAGGCGTTCGCCGAACCGTCCCTGGGCTGTGCACCACAGCGGGTCGGTAACGGGTCCGCGATCGTGGCCGACCCGGACCTCGTAGGTGTAGAACGCGAACAGCTCCGGCGATCGCGGATCCGTGTTGGGCGGGAGCGGCAGCAGGAAGTGGCGATCGCTGGTCGGACTCGGCTCGAGCCTTTGCATTGTCGCCAGGCCGGCCAGGTCGTTGACCTGACCTGGGGTGATCACCCGGATCAGCTCTGGGTCGAGCGGTAGCCCCTCGACGACGGTCGGGTCGGCTAGCGGTTCCCAGCCAGTGAGCAGCATCGGGTCCGGGGTCGAGTGCAGGGCTCGCACGAAGTAGGCGTCCCGGCTGTCGGCCAACGGCTCGGAGAACTCGATCCACAACCGCTTGGTGCGCGATGTCGTAGACGCGTAGTCGTCGTCGTGGGAGTACGCCGTCAGGGCGATACCGGCCGCGACGACGACTGGCGCCTGGCGGGGCGGCGTGACGATCGGCAACTGTGTCGTCACCGACCGGGCGGCGCTGGAGCCACCCTCCAGCCGAAGGACCGTCGAATAGGTGACCTCGAGTTCGTAGGGTAGGCCGTCCGTAGCTAGCGGCGGCGGGAACGCGTCGACGAACACAAGCCTGGTCGCGCTCCGGTCGGGCTGGCGCGTGGCCTGTACGTTGATCGTGTTCATCAGTTCGATGCTGCCGAGCTCGGTGGTGGTGACCGGGGTGCCGTTGGCACCGCGCTGCGTGAGAGTCCGCGTCACGACCAGGGTCGGAGATCCCGCCCCTCGCCATGTCCAGTCCCGGTCCAGGTCGAACCGCAGGACGTTGACCCACTGGTCGGCCAGCTGGGCCGGATCTGCGATCTCGATGCTCGACCCGTCTGGCGCGATGTAGTGCCCGATGCCTGCACAGCCGAAGGCGACTCGCTGGCCCTCGGGCCCCATGAGCACGGGGCCATCGCTGACAAGGTCCGCCGCCGCGGCGAGGCGACCCAGCATCGCCGTCGACGGCGCATTCTGTGTCACGACACCGGCCGTCGTCACTCGGCCCTCCGGGCTGTCGGGGCGCAGGAAGATGGAGCGGCAAACATCGGCGGCGGGAAGCATGCGGAGCACGTCGGATTCGGCGGCTGCGTCGGCGACGCTGTGGAGATCGAGATACTGCGGCAGACCACGCCGCGCGGCGATGGAACCGAAGTAGTCCAGGTCGTTGCGCCCCAGTGGCCGCAACTCCAGCCGCACATCGCGGGCGGTAGGCACCACGAGTGGGCCGATCACGGTGCCCTCCGCGCCGAGTTGCTGAGCCAGATCGACGGTCGCCAGATCGTCGGCGTCGATCCACTGCAGCGCCAGATCGAGCCCCTGATCCGGGGTGGCCGACGGGAAGGGCCGCGAGGTGGCATACCACTCGAGGAAGCCGTCCCTGTCGGCCACCGGGTCGAAGGTGGGAGTCTTCACCAGCACCCGAATGGCCAGGAATGCCGCATCCGGGTCGGCGATCGACGGCGGGATCGCGGGCGCTGGCGCAGCCAGATCGTTCGCCGCGATCTGCGCCAAGAGCGAGGCGCGAGCGCCAGGGCCGGCCGCGAAGACTGCCTCCGGATAGCCGAGTCGAGGACGCCGCACCCGCACCGAGGCGACCCGGCCGTCGACTCCGGCGGTGATCGGGTCAATCACCGCCGCCCGCGGTGGGCGGTGCCGCTTCATGCTCAGCTCACTCGTCGGAGACTCACCGACGGCTGGTGTCGAGGCGTCGGAAGCGGGACCGCCGCCAGTCGTGTCGACCAGGCGCACCCGGAACTCGTACTTCCCGCCGTACCGTAGGTCGACGGCCTCCGCATCGACCGGGAGCACCGTCTGTGGCTGACCCGGCATCACGTTCAGCAGTCGCTGTTCCTCATCCGTGGCCGTGACCAGTGAGCCGCCTCGCCAGCGCGCGTACCAGGGGGGCAGCCAGGTCTGACCGCTGTGCGACGTCGGCACGACCTCGGTCCAGCGCTCCTCGACAGCGACGCCGAGATCGGTCCCGAGGTTCAGCGGGGCGGTAACCATCGACAGTGACGACCACGCCGGAGCGCCCGCCCTGCGTACGTCGACGCGGTAGCCGAATACTCCCCGCGGAGCCATCACAGGGTCCTCGCCTTCAGGCGGTGCACCCAGCGACCGGTTCTGGCCCTCGACGATGTCTTCGTCGTCCCAGGCCAGCTGCACGCCTTCGTCGCGCACGATCCCCCCGCCGGCGCCCGACTCGTCGAGGATGTCGGAGCTAATGGGCTGTCGGCAGTGCACGATCTTGGAGAAGCCGTCGTCGAACCGGATCGCTTCGACGAACACCTTGTCGTAGTTGCCGAGGGTCGACGCTTCGGTGGCATTCGCCGAGACCGGGAACACGACCGGGGTGAACACTTCGCGGTCGACAGTGTCGCTCAGCGCGGGGACCCGGGTCGCGAAGCTGCGCACGAATCCAGGAGTCGCCGCCTCTACTGCGTAGTCGCTGGCCGCAGCCAGATCCACCCACAGCCATCCCCCGCGCTCGAACCTGGCCGGCGGCAGCACGACGTCGAGTGCGACGATGAGCCCGAGCGCCTGCGCCAGCCGCGGCTGCCGCAGCGCGAACGCCAGCGCCTCGCCCCATCCGATCACGGTGGCGGGGCGCGGAGGCTCGGGATCGGGCGGACAGTTCATCAGGCATTGGTAGCTGTCGTCGACGACCCCGAGCTCGGTGCGGGGTCGCACGAATGCGAACGACGTGCGGTAACTCTCGGGCAGGTACTTCTTGACCTGCCGCGCCGTGTCGCGGGCGCGGGGCGCGAATGTGTCGGCCGCAGCAGTGTCCGGGATGGCCAGGGCCGTCTTTATCGCGGTGAAGATCGTCCGCGCATCAGGATGCCCCAGGGTCGGTGAGACTCCGAGCGGGTCGGGTACGACCACCGAGTCGGTCACGGCCGTGCGCTCGGGTAGCGCGTCGACCACGTCGGACAGCGCGACGCCGAAGGCGAATGAGGCGTCCGCGAAAGCCGTGATGCCTGCCGGTGCAGCGACCAGCGGTTCAAGGGGATTCACCGCCGGCACGACGAGTATTCGCAGCGACAGCGTCCTACTCGACCGAGTCCAGCGCTGCAGATAGGGAATGAGGGTGAGCTTGTGCGGTGTGGCCATGCGAGGTCCTGACCCTAG
Source organism: Candidatus Nanopelagicales bacterium (assembly GCA_049688395.1). GTDB lineage: Bacteria > Actinomycetota > Actinomycetes > S36-B12 > CAIYMF01 > Prado023. The sequence continues at coordinate 16,232 of JBAVKQ010000092.1, read as the reverse complement.
AAGGTGGTGGTTTCAGTGACTTCGTAGGTGGCCGAGATCGAGATGATGACGAAGATCTCGACGTTGATCTCCACCGATCCGCCGTAGTCGCAAGTGGTCGTGCCCATGTCGTCGTAGACCAGGCCCTTGAGCTCGGCGCGGATGGTCACGCTGACGATCTTCAGATCGACCCCGGCCTCGAGTGCGACGAGTCCCCCGTACTTGGTCTGATCCGCGATGGCGTCGTACTGCAGTACAAACCCGATACCCAAGAACGCGTAAGCCTCGAAAGGTCCGATTTGGCCTTTGACCCCAACCCCGGCGAACGCGGTCAGTTCGAGTTCCTCGGCCGTGACCGTTCCCGATACGGAGACGATCGAGAACGTCACCTCCAACGACACGATGATGAAGACGCTCGCTACCCCCACGGTTAGCACGGGGAACCGGCCCTCCGCCACGATTCCGAGCTCGGCGCCGGTCGAGAATCCGCTGGTCGCCAGGTCGAGACCGCTCTTGGACTTCGCCGAGAGCTCGAGGGAGAGTTCCGGATCGGCCGCCGAGGCGGAGATCTCCACGAGCGGGATCTTGACCACGGTGCCTGCCTCGAACTTCAGTTCGTGTGTGGCGTTGCTCGCACCGAGATCGATCGGCCCTTGCGTGCCCCGAGCACCGACCAGTGGGATGTAGCTCAGGATCTGCTCGATCTCGTCGAGGAGCATCGAGCGCATGGTCGCGATCTGCGGCCGCTGATCAGTGGAGCCGACGATCCTCAGCTCGGTGCCGGTGAGTTCTGACATCCCGGCGATGTCGGCCCACATGCGCAAACCAGTGAAGTCCACCGCCCACCGATCGTGGCCCAGTTCTACGCGCAGCGTTGATAAGTCGTAGCGCAGCGTCGAGCCGTGGCCGGTGGTACCGGCGATGCGAAGTGGCGTGGGATGACCGACCACGTCGATCGGTGCGGAGAGCGCGAGCGACCCGGCTGCCCCGACGTCAAAGGAGAACGCGTTCGCTGCCAGCTCAATTGTGTTCGGGGCGGGAGGGAACGCCCCCTTGGAACTCGAGCGCGCGATGAGGTCGGCGATCGCCAGCCGGTGGCCACTGAACAGCCGGCCGGTGGAGCCGACCGGCGCGACGGGGCGGGGGAACAGAAGGGCGTGGCAGCTGGTGCTCTGCAGCAGCGCGTAGTCATTCGCGGGCGTGTTCGGGTTCAGCAGGTCGGCGGCGTCGGCAAGCCGATGGTCGCCGCTGGCTCCAACAATCGGTGGCGCGCCGTAGGCGGTGACGTCGCCGGCGACGTAACGCACCTGGTTACGCCGGATCAAGGGCACACCGCGGTCGGCACCCACGGGCACCGCCTCACCGCCGCCGACCGGCACGGCGCTGACCGGCCTTCGCACGACCGACCAGGCGCCGGTCGTGGGCAACTTCGGCGCACCGCGCACGGCCGCGACGAAGATGGGCGTGCCTGCGTCGTCGGCGAGACCGACCTCGATCCGTTGGGCGCGGAACGGCAGTCCGCTGCTGCCCACCGTCATCTCAACGTCGATCGGTCCGCCGATCGGGCCTTGTAGGAGGATCAGGTCGCGCAGTGCGGCCGCCGGGGCCGGGGACCCGTTCGGCGTGGTTTGCAGGAAGCCGAGGACGCCGATCGCTCGACTGCGCCCCGCCACGTCCTCGAGCGCGACATCCGCGTCGAAGTAGTACGGGAGCAGGGTTGCCGCGCCAGAGGAGAACGGCGCACCGGGCGCTGGGCGGATGGTCCTGACGTCGAACAGACCCTGGAACACACCGGCATCGAACTCGTAGTCCGCAACTGCGAACACGTTGGCCGACTTGTCGAAGTAGCGGTAGTCGAACAGCCCGGGTGTAAACGCCTGCCATCCGCTGTCGCGGCGGATGACCCCACCCCCAGGGCGCCGTTCGACGGTGACTGAGCGGGTAACGCGGATCCCCCACGGGTGAAGCACCGTGTTGACCTTGATCACCTCGAGGGCGGTGCGCCCCACCATGTAGCGGAACTGCACCTTGGCTGCTTCCGAGAATGCGGCGAACGGATTGTTCCAGTCGCTGAAGCTGGAGCCGCCGTACCCGGAGATGTCGACCCGCGTGACCGGCACCATCGGGTTGCTCGCCATGTCGAGGTTGAACACGGTCTCAACGCTGCCGCCCGGGTCGCCGGTCGAGCCGAGCACCGACACGCCCAGCGCCGCCCCGCTCGCCAGATCGACGCCGTTCAGCAGCTGGCGCATAGCCCCGCCAAAGGTCGGCGAGACCCCACCCGTGTCGGGACGCCCGCCCTCCGCCCTGGCAGTGAACTGAATACCGCCGCGACTTCCCTCGGAGGGGAACGAGGGCCGCGTGATCTCAATCATGTCGCCCGGGCGAGTGGGGGTGGCGTCTGGTCGCACGTTGATCGCGGCCACCATTCCGAACGGGAACGTCGTGCGCACCCCAACGGGGCTGCCGGAGCGGAACGCCTCCACCGCACCGTCGAGCGCGTCAGCGGGGATGACCGGGCGCAGCTTCTGCGAGCGCGCGCCGATGTACGTCGCACCGCCGTCGGACGCGGCGGCGAGCGGCGTGGGGAACCAGCCGAGCGTCACGATGTCTTGGTCGGAGTCCAGGGTGCGCACCGGCTCCCACTGCACCTGGGGCAGGGCCACGACACGCAAGTTCGACACGGCAGTTGCAGTGGCCACATCGGCGACCGTGAACTCGATGCCCGCGCCGGAACTCGTCGGCGCCCGCTGCCCACCGACCCTGATACCGACCCCGAACAGGTCCTGGTTGGTCGAGACGTCGAGCAGCAGCAGCGACGGAGGTCCGCCAACCGTCTCGCGCAACACACTGTCGAGTTGGGTGAGGCTCTTGTTGTTCTGCTCGACGGCTTGTCCGACGAGGGAGGCGAGCTTCTCCGCGGCGACGCTCTTGGCCGCCCGCACCTCGGCAGCCCCAGCGCGGTCGAGGTGCGAGGCGTACTGCTCGACCTGGGTGAGCCCGACCGAGCTCTCGCGGCGCTTGGGGGCCGGTCTCGACTCGCCCGAGGACGGCGTAGATCCCGAGATGGCGAGCTGCGTCCCGAGCGAGCCGTCGAACCACAGAGACACCTCGCCCGGCCCCGTCCAGCGGATCCGCGCGGTCATGATCGTTGGAGTCTTCGGGTCGCCCTCCGCCTGACGGATCGAGATGCTCGCGTTCGACACGTAGGGATCGGGGAGTGTCGGCGCCCACGCCACGACCGGCAGTGGCACCTGCGCGACGGCGTTCTGCACGCTGCGGGCGCCGACGAGTTCGCCGTCGATGAGCACGAAGACCGGTGACCGGGTCCAGACCAACGCATTGCGCAGCGCGAACTGGTGACGTATCGATGGCCCGACCAGGCCAGCGAGCAGGATCCGGGTCGTGCCCCCGAAATTGCGCAGGTAGCTGATGCCGCGTGTTATCGGGGTCACCAGCGAGGCGCCATCGACCGTGACTGGCCGGTCGAGGGCCAACTCGGCACCGCTTTCGACGATGAGCGACTCGCCCTCGCCGACGTCGCAGCGGTAGAGCAGCCAGAACTCGCCGCTGTAGTTGGTGCGCCATGGTAAGTGATGCTGACCAACGGCCCAGAGATCGTAGGAGTTCGTCAGCGCCGGAACCAGCGGAAGGATCCCATCGGCGAACACAAACGCACCGTGCCGCGAGATACCGACCCGGGCCATTGGTAACGGATGCCTGCGCGCGTCGGCGTCGTACCACTCCGCGTCGAGGCCTGTCATCGACAGGAGCCACTCCCCCGCGCGCGCGGCCGCGCCCAAGATAGCGGGATCGGCGGCCGTCGCAACCGGAAGGCTGAGCCCACCTCCCGTGATCGAACCTGTACCGCCGAAGCGGATCAGACCATCGTCGATGGGTGTCGGATCGAACGTGCCCTGTTCCGCGCTGAACGGCATCACCGCGCACCACAGCCGAGGCACGAAGGTCCACGGTGCGGGCGCGGTGGACGGTGCCATTGAGAATGACTGGCCCCACGTGGTCGCGACTCCCCCCGCGCCGGTGACCAGCCAGCCGGAGGCCGTCGCGGCGAGGGTGAGAGCGGCCGGCAAGGTGATCGTGGCCTCAGCCGAGGTGCAGGCCCCAGCGACGGGCGCCACCTCGTCGGCGATGAGCGCAACCTCGATCACCGGCAGGAAGGGTGAGACGACGTCGACGAACGACCCGGTGACGGTGGCCGATTGACAAAGCTTGATCACACCCCCGGCGTGATTGATCCCCACGTACGACTCGGCGGGGAATCCGGCGCCGACCAGGTCGGATCGGATCCAGATGGTGCCCGGATCAAGGCGGATCGAGCGGCGCGCGCCCCTCAACACGGTAAGGCGGGCGTTGGTGAGCACGTAACCTGGCGAGGCGTCGCCGTCGATCCTGAGCAGCAGCTGCTGAGCGGGGAGAAAGACGTCAAACCAGACGTCGGTACCCGACCTCCCCAGGAAGGGACCGAGGCGGGCGCTGGTTGCCACCCCGCTTGCGCCGTCGAAGACCTCACCCGACAGCAGCCGGGTGCCCAAGTCTCTCCGAATGACAACCAGCGCGTCAGCCAACTCCGGGCGAGTCAACTCGGCCGTTGCAGCTTGGTGATCGTTGTCCACGATATCGCCGACCAGACGCGCGACCGCCGACTTCGTCAGACGCTCGGCAGCGATCACCCGCACCTCGCGCCCGGACGCTCGATCGGCGTCGGGACGGCTCACATGCGTCATAGCAGCTGCCCAGGCCGGAGTATGGACGCTGCGCAACTTGACATCACGACAAACCTCGATCCCGAGTAGGACGGTGGTGGCAAGATCAAAGCGCTTGCAAGGCAAGCCTTACCAATGCACCGTATGCCCGCGAAGGGACCGCACACAAGGGCCTGAACACGTTCCGGGTGTGGACCAAGCGGGTCGGTACCAACCCCGACCTGAAGGTGCTCCTGCTGCACGGGGGCCCGGGGCGCCCGACGAGTGCTTCGACACCTGGGTTCCCGGCGCTGGAATCGAGTACCCCCTGTTCCGACCCTTCGGCGGCCAGATTCACCTCGGGTGGGGGCCGCTCCTGCCTTGGTCACGCAGGGTGAAATGAGACAGTGAACGGCCGACCACAGTCCCGTCCTTCCGGGCGCTGCTATGCCCGCCCCGAAGGCGCCCCCGCTCGCCGGAATGCCGCACCTGATGTCGATGGCGGTGCCAGTCGGGACGGTGACGTCACTCGAAACCGCTGCCGTTCGGCTTGGACGACCAGGAGTCACGATTGGCGCCGATAGGCGGTGCGGACCGACCGTTGACGGCAGTGTCTCGTCAGCGACTCGCTGGGCACTCCCCTGGATGGAGCGGGTCTTCAGGCGACACCAATGTCGACGGGGAGTCCGGCCAGGCGCCACTCGAGCATGCCCTCATGCGGGAGCCGGGCGCGCCGGCCGGACGCGGTGAGTTGTTCGACCGCGTCGTGGGCCAGCACGCAGTAGGCGCCCCGGCAGTAGGCGACGATCTCGATGGCCTTGGGTAGGTCGCTGAGTCGTTGCTCGAGGTCGTCCAGTGGCAGGGAGACTGCTCCGGGGATGTGCCCGGCGGCGTACTCCACCGTTGGGCGCACGTCCAGGACGATGACGTCGCCGGTGCGGGCGGCGGCGCAGCAGTTCGTCGCGCTCGACTGCGTCGGTGTCGAGCAGTGGGGTGCCGAGGTAGTCCTGGGCAGCGCGTTCCGCGTCGGCCAGCTGGGCGGTGGCGACGGTCCGTAGTTGGACAAAGAGGGCTGCGACGTCATCGCCGGCCAGCCGGTAGTGGATGAAGGTGCCGTCTCGGCGGGCGCGTACCAGGCCGGAGTCCTTGAGGGCCTGCAGGTGCATGGACGCCGTCGAGAGTCCCAGGCCCGCTGCGGTGGCCAGGGACTCCACCGAGCGTTCGCCCTGGGCGAGGAGGTCGAGCAGCTCGAGGCGCATGGGGTTGGCCAGGCCCTTGCCGGCCCGGGCGAACTGCTCGTACATGGCCGTCTTGGCCTCGCGCCGGCTCATCGAGCACCTCCCACATCGATCGGGGTGACCGGCACCGGGATGTGCCGCGTCTCGTACATGCGCACTGCAACCACCACGCCCGAGGCGGCCGTCAGCGCGGCCACCGCCCCGATCGCGGTCCGGACCCCGTACAGGTCGGCCAGGATTCCGGCGAGCAGGGCGCCGACGGCGAAGCCGCCGTCGCGCCAGAGCCGGTAGGTGCCGACCGCGCGGGCCCGCCACGCCGGGTGGGCGACGTCGCCGATCGAGGCCAGCAGCGTCGGATAGACCATCGCCGTGCCTGCGCCGAGCAGGACCCCGGCGAACGCCCACCAGCCGAACGAGTCCGCGACGGCCATCAGCGCGAGGCCCAAGGCTTGGACCCACATCCCGGCGGCGATGAACCACTTGCGGCCCCACCGGTCCGACAGCCCACCGGTGACCAGTTGCCCCAATCCCCACACCAGCGGGTAGATCGCCGCGAGTAGCCCGATGCGTTCCAGGGACAGCCCCGCGGACACGAACAGCACCGGGAACAGGCCCCAGGCCAAGCCGTCGTTGAGGTTGTTCACCAGCCCAGCCTGGCTGGCCGAGGACAGCGCCGGCTCCTTGAACGAGGTCTGGACGAAGACCTGCCCGTTGGTCAGGTGATCTCCCGGTGGTCGTGGCGTCCGTCGGCCCGGGCCACATGGCTCGCGGCCTCGAGGCGGGCGAACTCGCGGGTCTCGCGTACGAACAGTGTCGAGATCCCAAGTCCGAGGGCGGCGAACGTGATCCCCAGGAAGAACGGTGCCGGACGCAGACCGTACGCGGCGGCCAGGTAGCCGGTGGCCAGCGCGGTCAGGGCGACCGCGACGTACCCGGCGGCCTCGTTGAACCCCATCGCCAGACCCCGGCGGGCGGGTCCGACGAGGTCGACCTTCATGACCACGGTCGTCGACCAGGTCAGGCCCTGGCTGACACCCAGGAGCAGGTTCGCGGCCACGATCCACGACCACGACGGCGCCCAGATCAGCAGCAGCGGCACCGGGAGCGCCACCAGCCAGCCCGCGACCAGGACCGGCTTGCGCCCGAACCGATCCGACAGGGTGCCGGCGAAGTAGTTCGTGGCCGCCTTGGCCACCCCGAACGCCAGGATGTAGGTCAGGGCGACGGTGTAGCCCTCGATCCCGAACACGTCGCTGGCGAGCAACGGCAGGACGGTGCGCTCCTGGCCCAGCATCCCCCCGACCAGGGCGTTGACGGCGACTAGCAGCGAGAACTGGGCGACGTTCTGCCGCAGCCCCAGGTTCATCGGGCGTGTCGGCCGGTGGCTCATGCGTCCATTTCGAGCGTGCGCCCGGTTGCTGTGGCCCAGTCCGACGGGCCGGCGGTGAGCACGGAGATGTCGTGTCGGCCGGCCCGTTCGAGCATGCTGGCGGCGGAGGCGGCGCGTTCCCCGTGCCCGCACATGGTGACCAGGGGCCCGTTCGGCAGGTTGTGGTCGGCGAGCGCACCAAGCTCTACCGGGATGGCTCCGGGCAGGTGGCCAGACCGGTACTCGCTGGCCTGCCGGATGTCGACCACCGCGGCAGGGTCCACCTGGTCGGCCCGCACGACCGGTGTGGTCGCAACGGGCTGCCCGGCGGCGGTCCAGGCCGGCATCCCGCCGGCGAGCTCCCCGACGATGTGGTCGTAGCCGATCTTGCGGGCCTGCCACAGGATCTCGTCGGTGTCCTGGTCGGAGTTGCGAACCACGATCAGCGGGGTGCGGGATCGGCCACCAGCCAGCCCAGCCAGGTCGCGAACGCCGGGCGCAGCGTGTTCGCGATCGACCCCGGGACGTGCCCGGTGCTGTAGTCGGACACCGGGCGGACGTCGATGACGTCCGCGCCCGCCGCCCGCCGCGCGACGACGTCGGCCACCTGCATCGCAGGTAGCCCGGCGGGTCCGGGCTCGGGGGGGGCCTCGGCGGTTCACCGCGGAGAGCCGGGAGAAGTAGGGCGGGGGGTGCCCAAGAGTCGGGGATTTCGGCTGCGGTGGCGTACCGTGTGCCTCGAGTGCAGTATTGATGCAGCACCGTTGCAGTGTCTATGCTGGTTTTCCGGGGAAGGAAGGTCCGATGGCCAACACCACCACACCTGGGGTGGGCGCCGCCGTTCACTGGGACGTCCCACGCCCGAGCGCCCAGGTCGACCTGGCCGACCAGGTCGCGGCGCTGAAGTCCCTGCTCGGACCCAGACTGATGTCGCTGACGATGGGCGTCGACCCAGTCACCATCGACCGGTGGATCGCCGGGGCGACGCACCCCCGGCTGGACAACGAGAAGCGGATCCGCGCCACCTACCAGGTGTACGAGCTGCTCAAGCCGGTCGAGGCCAGCCCCACGATCCGGGCCTGGTTCATGGGCATGAACCCACAACTGGACGACCGCTCCCCCGCCGAGACCATCGCCGGCGGCGACCTGAGGGAGGTCCTGGCTGCCGCACGGGCGTTCCGGGCTGGCGGCTGACCGAGCGCCAACCCCTAGCGGGCGTCGGCGGCACGGCCGTGTCGCCCAAGGGGATCAACGCGACCACCGGGACAATGGGACCGGTCCGAGGCGGGTGAAGGGAGTGAGGCGTGGCTGGCAGGCGTGGACTGACCCTCGCCGTGCCCACTAGGGCGTGTCTGATAATTCGTTGAGCCAGATGACGATGGCGCGTAGGACGACGCCTCCGCGGTAGTTGGTGGCGAGTTTGTCGTAGCGCGTCGCGATGGCGCGCCACTGCTTGTGGTCGTTGAAGGAGCGCTCCACGGTGTTGCGCTTCTTGTAGGCGACGGGGTCGAAGCCCGGTGGTCGCCCGCCGGCTGAGCCGCGGTCCAAGCGGTGTCGGACCTCGTCGGCGCGCTGCGGGATGACAGTCTTGACCCCGCGGTCTAACAGCAACTTCCGGGTGGCCCGCGAGGAGTAGGCCTTGTCGCCCAGCAGCGCCTCGGGCGTGGTTCGGGGACGCCCCGGCGCGGGCTGCCCGGTGGCGGTGAGTCGGGGTACGGCAAGGTCGCCCAGCAGGTGCTTGAGCATCGGGGCGTCGCCGGCCTGGCCTGCGGTCAACGCGATGACCAGCGGGCGTTTCCGGCCATCGACGAGTTGGTGGATCTTGGTCGACAGGCCCCCGCGGGAACGGCCGATCGCATGGTCCAGCGGCTCGTGAGCCGGGTCAGCGGCCGAATTCTTGTAGTTCGATTCAGCCCCCCGTGAGGCCCGCGGGCCGCTCGACACGGCTGCGGTTGGTGGCATGCTGATGGGCCCGGTTGATCGTGGAGTCCACGCTGACCATCCAGTCCAAGTCGCCCACCGCGTCGGCCTCGGCGACCAGGCGGGCGTGGATCTTGTCGTAGGTTCCGTTGCCACTGAACAAGTGGTGGCGCTCCCACACAGTGTTCCACGGCCCATACTCGGCGGGCACATCACGCCACGGAACCCCGGTCCGGAACCGGTAGCAGATGCCCTCTAACACCTTCCGGTGATCCCGCCACGGACGACCACGCCGCCCCTGGGAGGACGGCATCAACGACTCGATCCGAGCCCACTGATCATCAGACAACACAACTGAACGCGACATGACCCAACAATCCCCGACCAACCCCGCAGGAATAGGCAGACACGCCCTAGCCCGGTCTGGCGGGTCGCTCGTCGTGCTGACCCGCTGGCGTTCAGCCGGATCGCCCCCGAGGACGCGTGGACCGACGCCGGCAACCGGTTCGACATCCCCGGCGCGGGAGTGCTGTACGCGGCCGACACCGTGCGCGGCTGCTACGTCGAAACCCTAGCCCGATTCCGGCCCTCACCCCGCATCCTGGCCGAGATCGCCCACGACGGCGACTACATGAACGCCGGGGCGATCCCCGCCGCCTGGCGAGAGGACCGCGTCCTCGCGCAGATCACCGTGGACCCCGACGGCCCGGCATTCGTCGACATCGACACCAGCCGCACCCTGACCCACCTCGCCGGCCAACCGGAACTGCGGACCGCCCTGGACGCCCTAGGGGTGACCGACCTGGACCGCGGGGCGCTCTACACCTCCAACAGGCGCGTCACCCGCCTACTGGCCCTGTGGATCTACGCACAGACCGACGACACCGGCACCGGCCGGTACGCCGGCCTGCGCTACCAATCCCGCCTGGGCAAGCAACACACCTGCTGGGCCATCTTCGAGGACCGCACCACCCTCACCCAGCTCACCTACCACGCCATCACCAGAACCGACCTCGACCTCAAGAAGGTCGCCGATAACTGGTCCCTGACGATCCACTGACCGCCTGTAGCCACACCCGCACAGCCAAGTGGTGTCGATGACGGGAATCGGGTTCACCCGCGCACACAGCGCGCAGTTGGACCCGGAGCACGCAGGATCGTATGCGCCCTGCAGGTGGACGAGTCCCCGGAAAGAACCCAACACGGAAGCCTGATGCTCCATCCGCTAGCACACTTCGCGTTCACCGCCACCCCGAAACCCGTCGATCCTCGTTATCCACAGCCCAGCGCATCCACACGTCGAAGTGGGGAGTTGTCCGCGCTGGGTCGTACGGTCATTCTGACGACGACCGATTTGGAGAGTTCCGTGGACAGCAGCAGCAGGATCATCAGCTTTGATCAGCGGGTCGCGTTGATCGATGCGATCGTCGCGTCCAGCACGGCACCGGAGAGTGACTGGCTGGAGGCAAAGGGACCGGACCTCGACCTGACCCAGAAGTGGGGCGCGGGCAAGGTCGCGACTGCGATCGTGGGAATGGCGAACCGTGACAGTGCTACGGCTGCACGCCACTGCGACGGATACGGGTACATCGTCGTTGGTGCGGTTCATGGCAAGTCGTCGGGCATCCGGCAGGTGGACCCGACCATCGTTGAGGACAAGGTCAACGCATACCTCGGGGCGGTCCGCCCTGCATGGACGTTGACGTGGGTGCCGTACGACACGGGGCATGTGCTCGTCTTTGAGGTTCCCCCCGCGCCCGCGGGATCTCACATCTTCTGCCTTGCGAAGGCAACTCCGACGAAGGAGTCAGGCGAGAGCGTTCCCGCTGGCACGATCATGGTTCGCCGCGGTTCGAAGACAGACCGGCATAACCCTGAGGACCTACATCGGCTCACGAACAGAGCTGCCTCCGAGAACCACCTGCACGACGTGGAAGTCGTTTACAGCAGTGGGCTGGTGCAGCTCGTGAGCATGGGTGCGGACGAGTGGCTTGCGCGCGAGGAGCGGGAGTGTCTCGCTTCGCTTCCCCGACCGCGGCGCACCGCTGCCGACCCGTATGGGTTGCCGTCCCACAGGTTCGCTGTCAAGGACATGGATGCCACGTTCCGTGCTGCGGTGGGCGAGACCCGAGTCAAGGAAGAGCGGACGGAAGCGGAGTACCGGACTGGAGTTGCTGAGTACCTTGATGAGTGCCGAAAACATCTGCCTCGAATGACCCAGGCGTTCGCCACGCAGCTGCCGCCGGTGACGTTGAAGCTTGTCAATGCCAGCGACCGATACTGGGAAGGACTTAACGTCGTCGTTCATCTATCCGGTGACAGTGACGCGTTCCGCGCGCTACCCCCTGAGGCGAACAGCGGACCGCGAATGCCTCGCCGCCCCCGCTCGTACGGCGATTACTACGTGAATAGGTTCAACTCGCTCGCCGGATTCGCGGCCAACGTATCGACCGCGCATCTCGGGGCGGTCCTGCCCGCCCGCCTACCGGGAGCCGGGGCCAGCGTCCGGATTCGCCACACAGAGTCCGTCGAACTGACTTTCCACCTCGGTAGTCTGCAACCCGAACACGAAGTGAGTCTGCCGCCAGTCGTAGTCACCCTCGGTAACCCGAACGGGCAAACGGTGGTTGCTGACTGGGCGGTCACGGGAAACTGCAACGGCGTTGTCCGCGGCACGGTCGAACTGCCTGTGGCACCCGAGCTTGTCCTCATCTCAACTCTATTGACTGACGCGACCGACGAATGACCACCCGCACCGACTGCACGGGGGCCTGGAGGGAGTCACCGTCGAGGGAGAGCCACGCGTGGCCCACCAGGAAGCAGTCGCGTTGACGAGACGCGCTCGCCCGCCAGATGGCGGCCGATATCGGAGCGGCCGGAAACGCCACCCAGGTGCGGCGACCGTTGAGTTGAGCCGGGCGCCGTAAGCACGGGTAAGGCTGACCTGGGGGTGGATCGCAGCCAGAAGCGCGGCCTGACTTTGTCACTCCACATCGATGACGCTGAGCCGGGTGTCGATGACAGTTTGCACGTGTTTCCCCACGCGCGTCTTGGCGGGCAGGTGGTGGTGCATAGCGCTGCCGAGGTACCAGGTCGACTGCTCGGGATCGCCCGCGACGGTGGTGAGGGCATGGGTGATCTCGTCTGCCGTATGGCCCGACAGGCGCTCAACGTCGAGGAGGGAGCCGAGGAGGATGGGTATGTCCGCTCCCTGTTGCTGATCCAGGCTCCACGGCCGGTTAGGTAGGTAGAAGGGTTCTCCGGTCACGATGATCCCGATCCGGTGCTTGTCGTTGGCAAGGTGCGCGAAGGCCGGGTGCTGGGTCTCGATGAGTGCGTTCGTTCGTTTGATCTGCCGGGCTCCGCGGGTGATCCGCTCGAGGTAGGTGGCCTCGTACTCGCCCTGAGCCATCTTGACGTTCAGATTGGGTCGAACCGCCTTCACCTCGACAAGAATCACCAAGTGAGCGAGCGTGACTATCCAGTCGATGCTCTCCTCGCAGTTTGGGCCATACCTGATGGCGGGCTCGATGGTGGCATCGTCGATGTCTCGGAGCAGGTCGCCGACATAGCGCTCGACCGCGTCACCGAGCTCACGGAGGTACCCATCCCGCCGCTCTGGAGGGATCAGCGGCAACTGGACGTCCAAGGTGCCGCTATGGAGGGCGGTTTCAAGGAGTCTACGTAACGCGGTTGTGGTCGGAGAGTAGTTGGTCGAGGACCTCGGCGGGGGTTGCCCAGTCGTGTCGCCTGCGGGGGCGGGCGTTGAGCTCGGCGGCGACGAGGTCGAGGTAGCCGGGTCCCACACTGACAGGTCGGTGCTCTTGGGGAAGTACTGGCCCAGCAGCCCGTTGGTGTTCTCGTTGCTGCCGCGCTGCCAGGGGCTGTGCGGGTCGGCGAAGTAGATCGGCAGGCCGGTGGCCCGGGTGATCTCGGCGTGGCGGGACATCTCCTTGCCCTGGTCCCAGGTCAGCGAGCGGCGCAGGATCTCGGGTAGTCGGGGGATCGCCTCGACCATCGCGGCGGTCACGGCCGCCGCAGTGTGGTCTGCGGGCAGGTGCAGCAGCAACACGAACCCGGTGGTGCGTTCGACCAGGGTGCCGATCGCGGACTTGCCGGCGGCGCCGATGATCAGGTCGCCCTCCCAGTGACCTGGGATAGCCCGGTCCTGCACTTCGGCGGGTCGCTGGCTGATGTTGATCATGCCGGGGATCCGACCCGTGTGGGACTGCCGTCTTTGCTGGCGGCGCCGTGTATGCCCGCTGCGCAGTGCCTTGCCGTCGCGGATCGCGGCGCGCACCTCGCGAGCGAGCTCGCCGCGGGGTTGCACGTAGAGCGCCTGGTAGATCGTCTCGTGGGACACCCACATCTCCGGGTCGTCGGGATGGTCCCGGCGCAACCGCCCGCTGACCTGCTGTGGGCTGTGCCGGCGGGCCAAGCCTTCCACGACCGCCGCACGCAGCCGTGGGCTGGCCACCAACCGGGGCTGTTTGGGGCGACGCCCAGCGGCCTCGACCCGGTACTGCCCGTCCGGGTCGCTGCCTCGGACCAGCTCCCGGCTGATCGTCGAGCGCGCCCGCCCCAGCAGGACCGCGATTCCCGCTGGCCGGTGCCCGGCCTGGTGAAGCTCCTGGATCCGGCAACGGTCGACGAAGCTCATCCGACGCGACCCGTCGGGCGGCTCCGAAGCCCGCGGAACAGCCTTGAGAGACGGTGGCATGCCGCCAGCCTGAGCCAGCCAGTCTCCGCCGGTCCCATGCGACACACCCGCTGCTCGAGCTGCCGCCCGCATACTCGACCCGCCGCTCAGCGCCTCCCAGAACCGCTCCCGAACCTCAACTCCCAGACGGCCACCCCTCGGCCGGCCCGAACCCCGATCCGCCACAAGCAACACCCCTCGACGCCATCAGGCGTTGCATCGACCCCTTGAAACCGCCGAGTCGGTGCCGCGGGAACGCGGTGCGGGGTTCGCCGCTGAGCGTGTCGAGGATGTCGAACTCGGTGCGGGTCAGCCCGACGCGCACCCCGCCCAGCGACACCTCCCGGGCGTCCGGGTCGATGACCAGCTCGCCGAACGTGCGCCGCCGTACACCGTGGACCCCGGCCTCGGCCCGGGGGCGGCGCAGCATGACGCGGACCCGGGCGATCAGCTCCCGGGGGCTGAACGGCTTGGTCAGGTAGTCATCGGCCCCGACGGACAGGCCGATCAACATGTCGACCTCCTCACGACGCGCGGTGAGCATCAGCACGTACGCGTCGGAGAACGTGCGCAGCTGCCGGCACACCTCGACACCGTCCAGGCCGGGCAGCATCAGGTCCAGGACGACCACGTCCGGCCTGGTCTCACGGGCCGCCTCGACGGCCCGCACCCCGTCGCCGGCCTCCACGACGTCGAAGCCCTCCCGGTGCAGGTAGCCCACGATCACCCGCCGGATCGCGGCCTCGTCCTCGACCACGAGCACACGCACGGCCGGCCGGCGCCCGGCTGACGGGACCGTCATCGGGTCAGGCCGGGCTCGGCGTCGGGGACATAGCGGCCGGCGCCTGCCACCAGCGGACCGCCGTGGTGTCGTCGTCGACGACGAGGGTGCCCACCACCTGCCCATCGGCGGTCACCGTGAACAGGTAGCCCATCGGGGCGTACGTCGCGGTGGTCACGCTCGCACCGGGCAGGCTGACAGCCAGCCACGCGTCGGCGGCCGCCCTAGCCTGGGCTGGCGTGACGCTGGCCGTGCCGCGGGCGTTCCAGTCATCCATCATCCCCTCACCTCAGCCGTCGCCCATCATGCCGCTGCCCGGGCCCTGCTGCCAGCCACCCGACGTCGACGCCGGGACTGGGCTGCCCGCCGGGGACAGCCGCCCGGAGGCCACGAACACCAGCACCGCCGCCACCGACCCCAGCAGCACGAGGACCGCCGCGACCAGGGCGATCAGATACCCGTCACGCCGCCCAGTCATGAGGGCCGGCGCATCTCGCCCAGCGCGGTGCGCCGCGAGCGGTAGGTGGCCTCATCGATCTCCCCGAGCGCGAACATCCGGTCCAGCACCTGTTCCGGGGACTCCACCGGGCCCGGCGGGCCGCCCCGGTGCCCGGAGGTGCCCGGGCCGGGCAGCAGCCGGGTCACCAACCAGATGATCAACCCGATCAGCCCCAGCCAGAACAGGCCCATGAACACCCACATGAACGGCCCCATGCCCCCCATCCCCCACCCGTACCAGTCCATCATCGCCGGAGCCCTCCTCGCTCAGTAGCCCGTCACTGCCGTGTTACCGACGCCGGACCCAGGTGCACCGCCCGGTCCCCCGGTTGACCGTCACCCGACCCAGCGACTGCCCGCCGCGGGTGACCGTGAACCGGTAGCCATGACTGGTGCTCGTCCCCCGGCTGGTCGCCGCGCCGCGGTGGTGCGCGGCGACCCAGGTGCGGGCGATCCGCCGGGCCTGCGCCCGGGTCATCACCTGCCCGTGGTGCCAGGTGCCCCAGTCGTCGTCATCCATCATCGAGCGCCCCGCGCCGCCCATCATCCAACCCGACGGGTACGGCGTGGGGCTGGTCGCCGCAGGCACCGCCCGCGCCACGCTGACCGGTGCCACCGACACCGGCGGGGCCACCGCCGCAGCCGTGCCCCCCGCGCCCAGGCCCACCACGACCACCACACCCGCCGCCAGAACGGCTGCCCGCCCGCGCCGGCTCCCCATGTCCAACCCGATCCAGCTCATCGCGTGCCTCCCCAAGAATTGCGTTCCGTGCCCGTCCGGCCTGACACACCCAGCATGCGCCGCCACGATTGCGGTCTCCCCGCACGTTCTCTTGAGATTCGATGAAGAACCCAGCCCAGCTGCCCCGCTCCCCCGGGTGTGGTGGGCACGCGTGCTGGTTACCACGGCTCCGATATTTCAGCCTGTGCTGTATGGTTGGGGGGTGCGGACTACTGAATCGTTGGATGTGTTGACCCGGGTCGGGCGGGCGCTTGCTGACCCGTCGCGGGCCCAGATCATGCTCAGCCTGCTGGACGGCCCGAC
>JBAVKQ010000091.1:0-3514 GCA_049688395.1 Candidatus Nanopelagicales bacterium | reverse complement strand
GTCGCCTCGAGGGCGCTGAGCGCGGTCCGGGCCCTGCCCGCATCGATGGTGACCGGCGCGAACCGCCTCGGCCGTCGCGTCATCGACGAGGACGTGCTGCCGCTGTGGTCGGCCGATCTGCCCGGTGGCGGAGCACCCCGCCAGCCCAGGCACCGGCTCGGCCGGACTGTGCCACCGGTGCCGGCAACCACCCTGCCGGGCTCCGCGCGGGGCGCCGCCCCGTTCGAGGGGGCGGTGCAGCGGCCCGTCGAGCGGCCCGTGCACGAGGTCGTCTACTTCACCGCGTGCGTGGGGGCCATGTTCGGTCCCAGCCAGGCCGGACCCGGGGTCCGTGACGCCTTCACCCGGCTGTGCGCGCGCGCCGAGGTCGAACTGCGCACTCCTGCGGACCTGCCCAGCCTGTGCTGCGGCACGCCGTGGCGCTCCAAGGGGATGACCAAGGGAGCGCGCGAGATGGAGGCCAGGGTGCTGGAGTCCCTGTGGATCGCGACCCGCGAGGGCGAGCTCCCGGTCGTGTGCGACGCCTCGTCGTGCACCGAGGGGCTCCTGCACACGGTCCAGGTGCAGGCCGCGACGCCGGGCAGTCGGTACGCCGCGCTCCGGGTGGTCGACGCAGTGTCCTTCGTCGCCGAGCACGTTCTTCCCAGGCTGCCCGAGGCGCGCAAGATCCAGTCGCTCGCGCTGCACCCGACATGCTCGACGGCACGGATGGGCATCAACGAGGACCTGTTCACCGTCGCCTCTGCCGTGGCGCAGCAGGTCACCGTGCCGCCGTCGTGGGGTTGCTGCGGCTTCGCCGGTGACCGTGGACTGCTGCATCCCGAGCTCAGCGCCGCGGCCACGGCAGAGCAGGCCGCCGAACTGGCCGGGGGCGACTTCGACGCCTACGCCTCGAGCAACCGCACGTGCGAGCTGGGCATGAGCCGCGCCACGGGTGCGCAGTACGAGCACATCCTGGAGCTCCTGGACGCCGCCACAGCCTGAGGCGGACCACAGCGGGGCGGGACTGGGCACGCCCCGCCCGGCCAGGCCCGCTGGGCCCGGCTGCCACGCCGGGGACCCCGCGTGCGGCAGAATCGTCCGTGGTGGGCGACGTCCGCCGCTGCGAAGGGATATGCCATGGGTAGGGTGCGGACGTGGCGGCTGCGCGCCACCAACGGGGTCGGCTGGCGGCTGACCCAGGCCGGGACCAGGCTCAGCGCCCGGGCAGTCATCGAGGGCGAGGTCGAGGCGCGCGGGGAGTCCATCGACGCCTCCGCGCTGCTGCGCAACGGCTGGCGGGCCCCGCAGGTCGACGCCCTGTTCTACTTTCCCGACACGGTGTCGAAGATCTACCAGATCGAGCAGTGGCTCCCGGTCATCGCGGCGCACAGCGGGGACCTGAACTTCGGGATCGTCACCCGGGCCCGATCGTCGTGGACCGCGCTGATGGGCATGGACCTGCCGGCGCCCAGTTTCCTGGCGGTCGCGTTCCCCTCGCTGATGGACCTCTACCGGGTTCTGGAGCCCAAGGCGATCATCTACCCGAACAACGGCCTGCGGAACTTCCAGTCGCTGGTCTGGGCCGACGCGACGCACATCCACGTCAACCACGGCGAGTCGGACAAGGTCTCGATGGTGTCCAACCAGGCCAAGGCCTATGACCGCGTCTTCGTGGCCGGTGAGGCCGCGGTCCGCCGGCACCGCGCCGCCCTGGTGGAGTTCGACGAGGCCACGCTGGTCAAGGTCGGTCGTCCACAACTGGACCTGTTCCCCGCCCCGACGCTGCCGGTGAGCACGCGGCGCACCGTCCTGTATGCCCCCACCTGGGAGGGCGAGGACGAGATGAACAACTTCACGTCCCTGGACTGCTACGGGCGCGCCCTGATCGGCGCCCTGCTGGCGATCCCGGACGTGCGCGTGGTCTACAAGCCGCACCCGCGGGTGGTGCTCAGTGCGGTGCCGGCGATCGCTGCCGCGCATTCCCAGATCGTGGCTCTGATCGCCGCGGCGGCCGCTGCCGACCCGAGCGCCGGCCACGAGTACCAGCCCAGCGGCGACATCCTGGCGCTGTTCCCCCGGGTGGACCTGCTCGTCTCGGACATCTCCAGCGTCGGGCTGGACTTCCTGTACTCACGGGTCGAGGCCCCGATCGTGCTGACCGACCGGCGCACCGACCGTCCGGGGCTGCTGCGCGAGGCGCCGATCGCCGCTGCCGCGCACATCGTTGACGCCACCACGGTGGGCACGGCCGCGGCCGACATCACCGCACTGCTGGCAACCGACCGGTTCGCTGCGCAGCGGACCCGGATGCGGGCCTTCTACTTCGACGACGCCGCGCCGGGGGAGAGCACGCGCAAGTTCCACGCGGCGCTGCTGCGGTCCATCGACGAGCACCAGGCGGGGCTGACCGCGACCCGGAGTCTGGCCCAGCATGGGATCTGGCCCGTCCAGGACTGAGTCCGGGGCCACCTGTCCGATGCATCTGCTGCGAGAATGCCACCTGAGACAGTGACAACCGGCCGCCCCTGCGGCACTGAACAGGCCGCCTGCGCGGCCGGTGGAGGAGCATCTCTATGTCCCAGGTCCAGGTCACCATCCTCGCCGCCGGAATGGGTACCCGGCTGGGTCGGCCGTTCCCGAAGCCGCTGACCCGGCTGAAGTCCGGTGAGACGATCATGGAGCAGCAGGTAGCCAACATCCGCCGCGTCTTCGGCGCCGATGTGCGCATCACCATCGTGGTGGGGTTCAAGCTCGATCTGATCATGGAGCACCAGGCGGATGCGGTGTTCGTGTACAACGAGAACTTCGACCAGACCAATACGTCGAAGTCGCTGCTCAAGGCCCTGCGCGCCTCGCACGAGGGCTCGGTGATCTGGATGAACGGCGACGTCGTCTTCGACGAGGTCATCCTCCAGCGCTTGACCCCCTTCATCGTCTCCGGACGCTCGGCTGTGGCGGTCAACACCTCCACTGTGGCCGAGGAGGAGGTCAAGTACACCGTCGATGACCGCGGCTACATCCGCGAGCTGTCCAAGACCGTGGCCGACGGCCTGGGCGAGGCGGTGGGCATCAACCTCATCGGCGGCAAGGACAAGGCCGCACTGATCCGACAGCTCGACGCCTGCGAGGACCAGGACTACTTCGAGCGAGGCATCGAACTGGCAATCTCCGCCGATGGCATCGAGGTGACCCCGGTGGACATCTCTGACCTGTTCGCAGTCGAGGTGGACTTCGAGGGCGACCTGGAACGGGCCAACGCGCGCTGATCACCCCACCTGGGCCGGCGACGCTCGGCTGGTGTTGACCGCCGTCGTGGGTGAGCAGGACCAGGGTCAGGCTCATCTCTGTGTGCGGTTCCAGTGGGTGCGGGGTCGTGGGGTGATGGTGAAGGGTGCGCCGTTGTTGGCGGGGGTGCCGGGGTGTGCGGGCTGGGCTGGGTGGATGTCCCAGCGGCCGAGGTCGACTTGGCGGTGGTGGGCCCAGCAGAGGGTGGCGAGGTTGGGTAGGTCGGTGGGTCCGCCGTGGGTCCAGG